>NZ_JADEXI010000294.1:0-5767 GCF_015207185.1 Microcystis sp. LEGE 08355
TTTTTCATAATTAGGGGTCTCAAGACCCCCCTAACGGCCACCGAGAAAATCTTCACCAGATAAGTATTTTTACTCAAGTCTCTGGAGGGGGACAGCTTATGTGACAGTTGAGGGTGCGGAATGTGGGATAATGAGAGCGATCGCTTTCAAATTATCCGGGTCATAGAAGAAGGGCAATGGCTCGAACGAACGCTTGCGGCTGGTCAGCGACTGAAATTCGAGGCTTACCGCAATAGTCATGTCGATATCTATATTGCTGATATGGCCATGATGGTATTGAGTGATCGCCTTTCTTGTGAGGGATTGATAGATTGAACGGGCGATCGAGAAATAGCGGGGACGGAACCGCCATCCTTTTGTCCCCGAAAAAATTGCCGTCCGCCCGTCACAATCCGTCGGGACGGTACTCTAAATCTTGTCAACGCGACAATAACGCGCACTGTGTCGTAAACTTCTGTATGTAATATGGCCTCAACCAACGGAAAATTTTATTGGGGGTCTAGCCCCAGACCCGAACGAGAAGATATTCTCGAAATCGTCTATAGGTACTCTTCTTGCCGAGTAAACGATGATTTTGATCAAGAAAAGGAGATGCAAGTTCTGGATATTATCCAAAAGTCTTTTTCCAATCCTGAGCTATTCGATTGGGTCAACCGAGTTGATGAATTGATCGAATGGCAATTAGAGCAGGGAAAAGTACCCGAAGAAAAAGTCATTCAAGAAATTTTAGCAATTCAAAAGCTAGTTATCGATTTAAATCTTCACCCTTGCGAACCTTTAAAGTTTAGCGAGTTTAGCGAAATCGTCAAAAATTTCTGCCGACATATCTTCGATATCAAACAATATTTTAGCGAATCGGACTATATAATTTTCAATCCCCAAAAATTTTTGAGAAATCTGATCGCGAAAAGCGAGTCTTTAACCGTTTATGCGATCGGTTGGCTTCCCGGTCAATCTACGGACATCCATCATCACGGTTACGATCTCGATGCCATTCTCGTCCTCGAAGGACGCTTAACACATTGGCTGTGGGAACCTGCCGTCGATCCAGCGGCGGCCACCCCCGTCCCACAATACTTTACCGCCGGCGATATTATCACGATTGATCGCCACCAATGTCACAAAATCGCAAACACGACCTCTATTAATCTAAAAACGATTCACATTCGTTTGAGAGATGCCACCGTGGATAACTTTCAAGATGAAGGTGTCGGGTTTCGGGATGATCGCTGGTTTCGGGACGATCACTGGAATCGGCCTTTATCCGAGGAGAGCCATAAAAAGGAAAAGATTAAGGGGGGTTGCTTGGTGATGTTGAAGGATATGTCGGAATACCGCTTGAATACTCTGTCTCGAACTTAATTTAGGATTATCGAATATGAGCGATAGTATCACTCTCTCTCCCGCAATATACCTATTTGTCGTTACGAGCCGCTATCGGCTGTACGACATCTGCCGGCAACACCGTCCCGACGATGACATTGATCGTCGGATGATCGCTCATATTAATCAACTTTTGCGTCATTATTCCCTCACACACAGATACGAAGCCGACGATATCTATAACGAGGTATTATGGCGCGTTCAGCGACACATACTGGGGGGGAGAACAATCGATTCTCCTCTCGCCTATTGTAAAGCGGTGGCCAAGTCCGTTATCGTTAAGCACGTTAGAATTGAAATCAAGCTTCGCTTACTTCCCTCTCTTCTGGTCGAAAAGTCCCGTCTTTCAGACGGTGAACTCCTCTTGGACAAATACGAACAACCCCTGAATGAAGCTTTGCATAGATTAAAATTAGATCATCCTGAAGATTTTCGTTTGATCGAACTGTTTTATCTGCAAGAACTTAGCTGGGGAGAAATTACGGGTCAATGCGGCGGGGTCAATTGTGCGGCCATGCGTAAACGAGGACAGAGAGCAAAAGAAAAGTTGAAGACGATTTTTGGCAAAATTTTAGAGGAGAAAGGTTCTTTCTAGCGGATTATCGTTATAAATAGTCTTTAACTTCAAATAACTGCCAGTTTTAAGACTTTTGGAGTCATTTGTCATCTTTACGAGAAATACCTAATGCTTAGGACTGAGGAGATTGACGAGCATCTGGACTAGATTTGATCAGCTTGGGTAATAGCAATCCGGAGTTAGCTTTGTAAGTGTCGAATTCGGGATAGCGGGAAAGGGAGCGGTCTTTTTTAAGCATATTGGGGATGAAGACACCGGCGATGAATCCACCCAAAATCAGAAAAGGCAGCCAATGTTGGGCTAACAGGGCAAAACCGAGATAAATTAAAATCTCTCCCAAATAGTTGGGATTACGACAACGACTAAAAAAACCTTCGGTGATTAACCCTTGCCTATATTTAAGGGTAAAATACTTTTGGGCATCGCTACCGTAATGGAGAAATACCCCGATAATATTGATCGCTATGGCTGCGGATATTAAGGGAGCGGTGGCCGTCACCTTCTGGCTAATAATAATAAAAGGGGCGGCCCAATATAAACCGAGAATGATAAAAGTAAATATTCCCATAGTCACCGATATTTCTTTTTCCCACTGTTGATCGGGATATAATCTATCTTTAATCAACCACATAATACCGTAAGTTCCGTGTAGAGCAAGGTATATCCAAGCGAGGGACGTAAAATTATTATAAAAAGCCATTAAGCCCAGTATAATTAGAAAGGTTAGGAACTTATGGCAATTAATCGCGTGTTTTATCTTCATTTCAAAGTTCAATTAATTAGACCTCTTGCATAATTTTTTTATGGTATAATGGAGGGTTTTGCTTTTTTCTCAATTCTTAGATTGAAGTGGAAAAAAGAATAAAATGTGATCTTAGGTCAGGAAATCATCTATAATTTTGCTATGTTTATTAGCAAAATTATGGATTATCAAAACTTATCAGATGAACAATTCAAACGCCGTTTCGGTGTGTATAAACAAACCTATAGAAAGATGGTAGAATCAGTAAAAAGTGTTGAAGCCGACTCTAATTCACCATCTAAAAGGGAACCGAAACCTAAACTATCTATAGAAGAACAAGTTTTAGTAACGTTAGAATATTGGCGAGAATATAGAACATATTTTCACATTGGTACAAGCTGGGAACTATCAGAATCAACTATATGTCGGATTGTAAATAAGACGGAAAAAATGCTTTTACAATCGGGAAACTTCCGTTTAAAAGGAAAAAAAGCTTTACTCAATCAAGCAGAGATCCCGGTCATAACGGTAATGGATGTAACGGAAACTCCCATTGAACGCCCCCAAAAGAAACAGAAAGATTTTTTTTCGGGTAAAAGAGGTTATCATACTTTAAAATCCCAATTAGTAGCTGATCAAAATACCGAGGAAATTATCTGTGTCTTTTGTGGGAAAGGTAGAGGTCATGATTTTAGTTTATTTAAAAAAAGTCGAGTTCGTTTTCATCCTTTAACTACCAGCATAGAAGACAGTGGTTATCAGGGAATAGCTGCATACCATAGTAATAGTTATACACCGAAAAAGAAATCGAAAAATAGAAAATTAACAGAGTTAGAAAAAGAGTATAACAAGGCTTTAGCCAAAGAAAGGATTATCATTGAACCTATAAATAGGAAACTCAAAATCTTTAAAATCTTATCCTGTAAATATCGGAATCGTCGTCGAAGATATAGTTTAAGAGTTAACTTGTTGGCGGCTATTTATAACTGTGAGTTAGGGATAGGTATAGCAGCTTCTTAAAAGTTGCCTAAAGATTAATCAAGTCAAGGAGAATTTATTCTCAATTTTTATAATTGAGATAGTTTGTGCCGCTTAAATAAAGAGGTTTTGATAACCAAATTAAAGCAGCTCTAAAGAGTTTTGAGTTAAAAGTTAAACTTCAAGTTTTCATTCAGGACGAATGTACTGATTAACTAATTTTTTGGGGAAAATTAGTTAACCCATCATTATAACATATAATTAATTTGCAAGAGTTCTATTCTAACTAAAGGTAAACAATAATTACTGAAGTTTAAATCTAACCTTAACAATTAAGAGATGTTTGACATCCTTTAAGAGTAGGCCGAAAGGGATTAATCACTTCGGATTGACCCGATATTCCCTCGAACCGTCAGGATAAACTATAATCTGGTTAATCCTAAAAAAGTGATCGTTTATTGCTACGACGAATAAAGACCAGAGGATCACCCCCAAACCGAAAAGCCAGACAGTTTTCCTGTTGATCGGTATGGTGACTTCATCGGGTAACTTAGGAATCTTCATGGCTCGATCGCCCCTCGCCACGGATAGCTCCCGACGGCAAATAAACTTGCTATGCTTAATACGGTTAGCAAAAAATCGCCCATGCCTACTTATTTTAATGACGGTAAGAATAGGATAACAGAAATGCGATCGAATCGACCATAACTTTTCAGAAAGCCCTTCTACTCGATTTATTGGTTGGATTGGTTAACTCTCCTGAGTGGAGATGAGTTAAAGTATCCGTGTCAAGAAGATACATCATCGTCAGTTTCCGAACGGCCCCTAGCTTGGTAAATAGAATCTCTTAGGTCGGACAGAGAACTATCATCGCTTAAAGCACCTGCCTGTTGCAGAAAAATAGCTTTACTATTTGGCGAAGAGTTAGAAGGAAAGGAAGTCTTCAAGGTTTTAGCCTCTTGCTCTAATAAAGTATCGCTGTTTAATTGTTCTGATTTTGGAGTAATTGTCATGGTTTGGACGGGCTGGAGTTTTAATTTTCCCTGAATCTTTGTAGCAGTTCTTCACGGGATAAATTCGCTAAAGAAAGAAGTAAAGCGGTGCGTTCCGAGATGGGAAGTTGGGCGATCCGTTCCACCAGACCAGATAATTCCGAATCTAGGCTGCCAAAGCGTCCTTCCAGAAGACTGGCTATCATAGAGTGACGTTCTTCTATTTTCCACTCTTCCCGTTGTTGTAAATAAGCTGGTGATAAGTTCATGATGTCCTCCTGTCCTTCGGTACTTAAATTATCTCTCAACTCTAAATTCTTGCGCCAGTTGGCCAGAATTTCTAATAAATTCTCTCGAAAAGGATTGCGTTCTGGCAGTTCAACTAACTCTTCAACTGCTCGTTTTTGAGTTCCTCCTTTACCTAATACCCTCAACCATAAGGTGTCTTCAATTACTGGTAATTGATGAATGACAATGATGCCCGCTTTGAGAGACTTCGCTAAAAAGTAAACCCCTGTTAACCAATTACTCTCATCGCTGTGAGTCCCGAAATCTTCAATCATTCTAGCTGAAAAGGTGGGCGTTAGAATCCATAAGAAAGGCAATTCTGCGACCGTCAGAGTTTTGTTTGACCGTTTCGCTTTTCTCAAGACATCCCCATGAACCGCGTATAACTTTGACAAACAACTACGAATCTCTACCTCGGTCGGGGGATTGCGGAAAGGTTCAAACAAACAGGAAGTAGCCGCCATTTTTCCAAGTAATCCTAAAGCTAACTCAGTGGGAGGAGGTGAGCTAAATGGTTCAAACCAGACATCGATTTCTTGAACCTCACTTTTTACTTTCTTACTTTTTCTAATCGTCCCTAGAGGTATCTTCTAATTCTAACCCTTCAATTTTACTGAAATGCTTTTGATTATGGATAATTAATACTAAATTATTCGCTATAGCTACTCCTGCAATTAAGAGATCGATGTCGTCAAGAGGAGTCCCTTTTTTCCTTAAGTCGGCATAAATTTTAGCTGATGTTGTCATTCTTCGGTTAAAAGTAAAATTTGATTCAGTCGAGAAAATTCCAAAAACTTGTCAAGCTGA
>NZ_JADEXI010000295.1:0-5764 GCF_015207185.1 Microcystis sp. LEGE 08355
CCCCCCTTAATCCCCCCTTGATAAGGGGGGTGCCGATACCCCCTTAATCCCCCCTTGATAAGGGGGGTGTCTGATAATTTTTAACGCCTACCTACTTATCAAGAAAAAAGTTAAGTTTAAACCGACAAAAATCGCTGAATGACTTCTTGACTTAATTCGCTCGTGAAACCAGAAGCAACAATTCCCCCTTTCTGCATGGCGTAATATCGATCAGCTTGACGGACAAAATGCAGGTGTTGTTCTACTAATAAAACGGCGATTCCTTTGCTGGCAACAATACGCCGCACCGCCGCTTCAATTTCGAGAATAATTGACGGTTGAATTCCTTCCGTGGGTTCATCTAAAATCAATAATTTTGGTTCCCCCACTAAGGCGCGAGCGATGGCTAATTGCTGTTGTTGTCCCCCGCTTAAATCCCCTCCCATCCGCGATAACATGGTTTTTAAATCGGGAAATAAATCGAAGATTTCTTCGGGAATTGTGGCATTTTTTCTCCTTGTGGGTAAAGCTTCCAAACCGAGAATTAAATTCTCTTTTACCGTTAAACGGGGAATAATATCCCTCCCCTGCGGCACATAACCCAGTCCTAATCTGGCTCTTTGATCTGAGGTTTTATTAATCAGGTTTTCTTGCTCATAATTAATTGTTCCCGCTCGCGGTTTTAAGATACCCATTAGGGTTTTTAATAGGGTAGTTTTACCCACGCCATTACGTCCAATTAAACAGACCATTTCTCCCGCATTAATGTTAAGATCAACATTTCTTAAAATATGACTTTCTCCGTAGTAAACATTGAGATCAGATATGTGTAACATTGTCAACCCTTTTTAACTAATTTTAATCCTTTGACTTTTTATTCTTCCGAGGAACCTAGATAAACTTCAATAACTTTCGGATCATTTTGAATTTGCTCCATATTCCCCTCACAGAGAACGGTTCCTTGATGTAAAACCGTGACTTTACGGGCAATTTGACGGACGAATTCCATATCGTGTTCAATGACAATAATTGAATGACTTTCCGCTAGATTTAACAACAAATTGCCCACGTTTTCTGTTTCCTCATCGGTTAATCCTGCCACGGGTTCATCTACTAGCAGTAAGTCTGGTGACTGGGCCACTAATTGACCAATTTCTAAGCGTTGTTTTTCCCCGTGGGAAAGTAAAGAAGCGGATAAATCAGCTTTAGCAGTTAAACCGATAGTTTCCAATAAACCAATAACTTTTCTGCTATCTTCTAGCGGAGGACGACCGAAAAGAGTTGAGAAAACATTTTTATTACGGTTGCTAACTAAATCGAGATTTTCTCGCACAGTTAGATTTAAATATACCCTAGGAGTTTGGAATTTGCGACCAATACCTAAACGAGCGATCGCATATTCAGGAATTTTGCGGAGATCTCGACCTTTAAATAATACCCGTCCGATGGTGGGTTGCACTTTCCCCGTAATCACATCTAAAAAAGTGGTTTTTCCCGCACCATTGGGACCGATAATCACCCGTAATTCTCCCGTATCCATACTGAAATTAAGATTATTGAGAGCTTTAAAACCCCCAAAACTAACGGTAAGATTCTCGATTTCTAAGATTTTTCCAGTCATAATTTCTAAGAGGGAGTGGGGAAGTATTTTCAGTGAACAGTGAACAGTAAACAGTAATCAGTGAACTGATAACTGATAACTGATAACTGATAACTGATAACTGATAACTGATAACTGATAGCTAAGGTCACTTATGCTCTAATTCTTCTCTTTCCAGTTGCATTTCCGGATCTTCCTCAATACTAGGATAGGTAATTAAAGTTTTGCGGAAACCAAAATGAGTCAGCAAACGTTTAATACCACCGAGAAGACCATCGGGAAGCACTGTCACCACAATTAGGAATAGGGCCCCTTGGAAAAATACCCAGACTTCCGGAAATTGTTCGCTTAAAAAAGTTTGGGCCATGCGTACCAGTAAAGTACCGATAACTGCCCCCACAAGGGTAGCGCGTCCCCCCACAGCCACCCAAATCACCATTTCAATGGAAAAAGCCACATCCATAGAGTTAGGGGTGATAATTCCCGTTTGCACGGTGTAAAGAGCGCCGGCAACACCGGCAATTGCCCCAGAAATGGCAAAAACTAACACCTTAAACCAAGTAGGATCATAACCAGAAAAACGAACCCGCACCTCATCATCGCGAATGGCGACTAACAAGCGCCCAAATCGGCCTGTAGTTAACCAACGACAGAGTAGATAAATAGCCAGTAAACAGACAATTGTGAGTAAATAAAAGGCCACTTGAACGGCATCGGAACCCACCAGCAACCCGAAAATTGTTTGGGTATCGGTTTTTAAGCCATTAGTGCCGTTAATTAACTTTTGTTGACCGTTAAAAAAGTTAAAAAATACCAGTAAAGCCGCTTGGGTCAAAATCGAGAAATAAACCCCTTTAATGCGATTGCGGAAGATTAAATAACCTAATAATCCTGCCACGATCGCTGGTACAATAATTAGGGCTAGAATTGTCAAAGGTAGGGAATAAAAAGGTTGCCAAATAAAAGGTAATTCTGTCACCCCGTAGAGAGTAAAAAATTCGGGCATTTGTCCAGGGGGTAACTGAAGATTTAGGTACATGGCCAAAGCGTAACCACCGAGGGCGAAAAAGATACCATGACCAAGACTTAATAAACCGGTATAACCCCAGATTAAATCTATCCCCAAAGCGACAATAGCGAAGGAAAGAAATCGCCCCAATAAACGCAAGCGGAAGGCCGACAAAGCTAAGGGCAAAAACACCGCAAAGATAACCACCAATCCAACGATAACAGCGATTTCCGTGATTAACTTTTTCTTTTCCCGTTGTCGGGATTCGTTTCTAGTGATGGTTTCGGTCATCATAATCTATAACTCAGCAGTACGTCCTTTAGGAGGAAAAATTCCCGCAGGTTTGAATTGCAAGAAAGCAATAATTAAAGCAAAAATCATCACTTTTGCCATGCTAGTGGTGGAGAAAAAGGTGAAGAAATCCGTTAGGGGTTTTAGTGCTTCTACGGAACCAGATATCAGAGCAAAAGTTCCCGAACCAATTAAATAATTAGCCACACCTATCGCCATGGCCGCGATAATAGTTCCTAGGAGATTACCCACTCCCCCCACGACCACTACCATGAAGGTATCAACGATATAATTTTGTCCCACATTTGGACCGACGGAACCTAAGAAACTAATCGCACAACCAGCAACTCCAGCTAATCCCGAACCGAGGGCAAAAGTCAAAGCATCCACTTGATTGGTTGGAATGCCTAAACAGGCACTCATCTGGCGATTTTGGGTGACGGCACGAATGCGTAAACCCCAAGAAGATTTATTTAAAAACCAATAAGTCCCTAACAAACAAATGGCAGTTAAAATAATAATAAATATACGGGTGTAGGGCATTTGAAAACCCAGTAAAGGTAAACCTCCCCGTAACCAAACAGGAGCGGTGACATCGACGTTTCTGGCACTAAACCAGGGTCTAGCGAGAACGGGATTAAAAGATAAAAGATACCCTAATAATCCAGCGATAGCTAGGGATAAAGGGAGGGTGATACCGATAGCTAAATTGCGAATTATCTCCCAATCTAGGCGACGACTTAACACCTTCATAGCCCCAAAAAATAAGAGACAGAAAACTATTAAACTAATTACTAATAAGCCGTTGACACTTCTGACAAATTGCTGCAGAATTAAGCTGACTCCCCAAGTGGCCAGCAGCGTTTCTAGGGGTCTGCCGTAGAGAAACCTAATCACCCCCCTTTCTAATAATAATCCCGCCAATCCCGACACTAAAAAAGCGATCGGTAGGGCGAATAAAACATAAGTATCAAAGAAGGGAGAACCGAAACCTTTAAAGACATTTTGCACCACAAAAGTACTGTAGGCCCCTAACATCATTAACTCACCGTGAGCGAGATTAATTACCCCCATCAGTCCAAAGACAATCGCTAGTCCTAAAGCGGCCAGCAATAGCACAGAACCGATGCTAATACCATTAAATAATCCTTCCAATAATGCTGACACTTTTCGTTATTCCTGTGCATTTTTAAGCTTTAAAAAGTGGGGTGAACAGTAATGTCCACCTCACCCTCGTTATTGTCTGGAAAAATTACTAAAACTAGGATTTTTCCATTTTGAATTTACCGCCCTTGGCCGGATCAGTCCAGTCACAGGCAAAGCCCTTAGTTTCGGGGACAAATTGGTTCCAAGGTTGCGGATCCACTACCCCCGGAGTTGACCAAACGATGTCAAATAGACCATCATCTCTCACCTGACCAATGCGGACGGTTTTGGAGATATGATGATTGGGGAACATTTCCACCGGTCCTTCGGGAGCATCGAATTTCTGTCCTACGGCTGCGGCGCGAACTTTGTCGAGATCATCGGCGGTTGCCGCTTGTTCCACCGCTTGCTTCCAGAGATAGACCATAATATAGGCCGCTTCCATGGGGTCATTGGTCACGCGATCGGGACCGTATTTAGCTCGAAAAGCCTCAACAAATTTTTTGTTAGCGGGGGTATCTACGGTTTGGAAATAGTTCCAGCAAGCGTATTGACCGAGGAGATATTCCTTACCAATCTGTTTAACTTCTTCCTCGGCAACACTCACCGACATGACCGGATATTTATCGGGAGTTAAACCGGCCGCTTGCAGTTGTTTAAAGAAAGCCACGTTACTGTCACCGTTAAGGGTGTTGAAAATAACGCCGCCATCGGGTAAAGCTTGCTTAATTTTGGTAATAATCGGGGTAACTTCCGTGTTACCTAGGGGTAGATAGTCTTCGCCCACGGTTTCGCCGCCTTTCGCCTTTAACTGCTCTTTAATGATCGTGTTGGCGGTGCGGGGAAAAACGTAGTCGGAACCGACGAGGAAGAATTTTTTCCCTTTATTTTCCAGCAACCAAGTCACTGCTGGCTCGATCTGTTGGTTAGGTGCGGCACCGGTGTAGAAGATATTTCTAGAACACTCTTGACCCTCGTACTGGACGGGATACCAGAGCATATGGTTTTTAGCTTCAAATACGGGTAAAACCGCCTGACGACTGGCGGAAGTCCAACAACCGAAGACGGTCACAACTTTGTCCTGGTCGATCAGTTTGGTGGCTTTTTCGGTAAAAGTTGGCCAATCGGAAGCGCCATCTTCCACCACTGCCTCGATCTGTTTACCAAGAACACCACCGGCGGCATTGATTTCCTCGATCGCCAGTTTTTCCGCATCGACTACGCTGGTTTCACTGATGGCCATGGTGCCACTGAGGGAGTGCAGAATACCCACCTTAATTGTCTCTCCAGAAGCCGGGGCGGGACTAGCAGCTGGGCTAGGTCTGGCCGTTGGGGTTGGGTTTTGATTGCCACCGCAAGCTTTTAACAGAATACTGGTTCCCAAAGCGGCAGAACCGTACAGGAGAAATTTACGTCGTCCTAAATTTGACATGATGATCTTGAACTAACCTCGCTGACAATATTAGCTACTTCACACGGATGTTTTTGCTGAGGAGATTTTCGGGAATCTTTCTACGAATATCTGTGTGATATTACGGCTAGGTTAGCAGATTTTTTGTAACTTTCGCTACTTTTTAGATGTTTTTTGTAGTTTTCGCTACTTTTTAGGGAAAAATTAATTATTTTTCTGGAATTTACCTCAGTTTTTTAGCTATCAGGAGTCGGGAGATAGGAGACAGGAGACAGGAGACAGGAGACAGGAGACAGGAGATTATTTCTATTTATTCTTCCGACACCCC
>NZ_JADEXI010000296.1:0-5752 GCF_015207185.1 Microcystis sp. LEGE 08355
ATTGCGCCCCCGAGGGCCAAGATTAATCGATATAATTACAGGGTTGTTAATCCGTCCTAGCCGCCTGAGAATTTATGCCCTGGTTTGTCAAGATAGAAAAAGGCATTGTTGATAAAGCTACTTTCGATCGCTATGTCAGCGCCCATAAGGACTATGTGCGTGATTTAATTAGCCAAGGACGAGAAGCAAAAACTGGTTATTGGGCAGAAAGGGGCGGCGGAATGTTATTATTTAAAGCCGATTCTCTTGAGGAAGCCCAAGCAATTATAGTTCGCGATCCTTTAATCGAGAATGGTTGTGTGGAATATGAACTACATGAATGGCGAATTGTCGTAGAATAATCCAGCTTTTCAGGGAACAGTGAACAGTCATCAGTCATCAGTGAAAAGACAGCAATGTTAAAATGTTTATTGTCTAAATCTTACTACTTAATACTGCCTAGTAGTGGGGAGATGGGGGTGGAGAGTGGAGTCAGGAGACCACTGCGTGCGCGTTGCGGGGGGAGAGGGAAGATGGGGTGCTTTTTTGCTGTGAACTGAAAACTTACATCTGATAACTGATCACTGATCACTGATAAGCTATACTGGGGGAACTGTGGTGACAGCACGGTTGCTGCTGCCGATCATTAAATTGTCCCCAGTGAATTTGAGGAATTAACTTTGTCTAAACAAGATCTCATCGAAATGGAAGGAACCGTCACCGAATCTTTGCCCAACGCCATGTTTAGGGTGGATTTAGATAACGGTTTCAACGTCTTAGCTCACATATCCGGCAAAATCCGCCGTAATTATATCAAAATACTCCCTGGCGATCGAGTCAAAGTGGAACTGACCCCCTACGACCTAACCAAAGGAAGAATTACCTATCGCCTGAAAAATCAGAAAAAATAGCGATAAAGAGGGGCAGAGAAGCCAAAAAGCCTAATAAGCAGCCAAATTTATTTTAAAAAAATAGGTGACACGAGTAAAAGAAATCTGATATAATAATAAGCTTGCAGTGTTGCCAAAATAGTTAGGCATGAAAGTTAGAGCGTCTGTCAAAAAAATGTGCGAAAAGTGCCGCGTCATCCGTCGGCGCGGTCGGGTCATGGTAATTTGTTCTAACCCCAAACACAAGCAGAGACAAGGATAAACCACCAAAGTCACTGTCTTGGGGCAGAGAATCGTTACCGTTAATTGTAGTCGTTTTTGGAAAAAAAATCGTTCATAGGGAGAAAGAAAAAGCGTGGCAAGGATAGCTGGTGTAGACCTACCTCGCGATAAGCGTGTGGAAATCGCCCTGACCTACCTCTACGGAGTGGGTCTATCGCGTTCC
This sequence comes from Microcystis sp. LEGE 08355, assembly GCF_015207185.1. Lineage (NCBI taxonomy): Bacteria > Bacillati > Cyanobacteriota > Cyanophyceae > Chroococcales > Microcystaceae > Microcystis > Microcystis sp. LEGE 08355. Next base: position 1,315 of record NZ_JADEXI010000296.1, read on the forward strand.
CAAGAAGTCTTATCCGCGACGGGTGTTAACCCTGACACTCGGGTCAAGGATCTCAGCGATGAAGACGTGGCGGCGCTACGGACTTATATCGAGACAAATTATCAAATCGAGGGGGATTTGAGACGCTGGGAGGCGATGAACATCAAACGCCTCGCCGATATCGGCACCTATCGAGGTCGTCGGCATCGGCTAGGATTACCCGTGCGCGGGCAACGGACGCGAACCAATGCGCGGACCCGTCGCGGTCGTCGGGTGACAGTGGCAGGGAAGAAAAAAGCCCCCTCCAAGAAATAATTTTTTATTCATTGCGATATCCCCCAATCAAGAAAAACTATGGCGCGACCAACCAAAAAAACCGGACCGAAAAAACAGAAGAAAAATATTCCTACCGGAGTCGCTCACATTCAATCGACCTTCAACAATACCATTGTCACGATCGCCGATACCAAAGGCGATGTGATCTCTTGGGCATCGGCGGGATCGAGTGGTTTTAAAGGAGCCAAAAAAGGAACCCCCTTCGCCGCCCAAACCGCCGCCGATAACGCCGCCCGCCGAGCGATCGAACAGGGAATGCGTCAACTAGAAGTGATGGTTAGTGGCCCCGGGGCAGGACGGGAAACCGCAATCCGGGCCCTGCAAGGAGCAGGATTAGAAATCACCCTGATCCGGGACGTGACTCCCATCCCCCACAATGGTTGTCGTCCTCCCAAACGCCGGAGAGTGTAAACAGTGAACAGCTTTTTCAGGTGACAGGGATCTTGAGGCCGACAGCCGTTAGCTTTGAGCGCATCAGCAGCAGAATCGGGTCGTCAAAGACCATCTGCTCAAAAAGCTAAACGCCGAACGCTAAACGCTGAAAGCCAAAGAAAACTGATAACTGATAACTGATAACTGAAAACTGAACAAGGGAGGTCAATCGGTGGCGCAATTTCAAATCGAGTGTGTAGAAGCAAAAACTTACAAGAATCAGAGTCAGTACAGTAAATTCGTACTAGAACCTCTAGAAAGAGGCCAGGGTACGACCGTAGGTAATGCCCTGAGACGGATTCTCATTTCCAATCTGGAAGGGGCGGCCGTGACGGCCCTGCGGATCGCGGGAGTCAATCACGAATTTGCCACCGTCCAGGGAGTACGCGAGGACGTGATGGAACTCATGCTCAACATGAAAGAAATCATCCTCAAAAGCTACACCAATCAAACCCAGATCGGGCGTTTAGTGGCAACTGGACCAGCGACAGTAGTGGCGGCACAATTCGATTTACCCTCAGAAATCGAGATAGTCGATCGCAATCAGTACGTCGCTACCCTAGCCGAAGGGGCCAAGCTAGAGATGGAATTTCGCGTGGAAAAAGGCAAAGGCTACCGGGCGATTGATCGCAGTAAAGAAGAAGCCACTTCGCTGGACTTTCTGCAAATCGACTCGATTTTTATGCCCGTAACCAAAGTCAACTACAGCGTCGAAGATATCCGTTCCGAAAGCGGTCAAGCTAGAGATCGTCTGCTCTTAGAAATTTGGACAAACGGGAGCATTAACCCCAAAGAAGCCCTTTCCCAAGCGGCCGATATGCTGGTTAATCTCTTTAACCCGCTCAAGGATCTCAACGCCCTCGAATCCTCCGGTAACTTTGACGACCAAGAGATCAACCAAGAAAACCAAATTCCGATCGAGGAACTACAATTATCCGTGCGCGCCTACAATTGCCTAAAGCGAGCGCAGATCAACACCGTAGCCGACCTCCTCGATTACAGCCAAGAAGATCTCTTAGAAATCAAAAACTTTGGGCAGAAATCGGCTGAAGAAGTCATTGAAGCCCTACAAAAACGGTTAGGCATCACCCTACCCCAAGAAAAAAGCAAGTAAACCCAATTCCAGGAAAATACCATGAGACATCGGTGTAAAGTGCCTCAATTGGGTCTGCCGGCTGACCAAAGAAAGGCACTGCTGCGCAGCTTAGCCACCCAGCTAATTCTACATGGTCAGATCACCACCACCCTAGCGAAAGCGAAAGCGGTGCGAGCAGAGGTAGACCACATTATCACCCTAGCTAAAGACGGTTCCCTGAGCGCCCGTCGCCAAGCTATGGGCTACATCTACGACAAACAACTGGTTCATGCCCTCTTTGAAGGAGCCCAGGCCCGTTATGGCAACCGTAACGGCGGTTATACCAGGGTAGTGCGTACCCTGCGCCGTCGCGGGGATAATGCCCCCATGGCGATTATCGAACTGATGTAACGATGACAGCTTGCCCCCAGTCGCGGATCGCCCTAGTTATCCAGTATGTGGGAACTAATTTCCACGGCTGGCAACGGCAACCCCATCACAGGAGTGTGCAGGAGGAAATCGAGAAGGCTCTGGCCGATATTCTCGGTCATGCTGTCACTCTGCACGGGGCCGGACGTACCGATAGCGGTGTTCACGCCGCCGCCCAGGTTGCCCATTTCCAGCAGCAGAGTCCGATCCCACCTGCCCATTGGGCCAAGGTTCTCAATGCTCGGCTAGATGACGATATCGTCATTCGGGCTTCGGCTCAGGTTCCCGATCGCTGGCACGCCCGTTTCTCGGCCCTCTGGCGACGTTATCGTTACACCCTCTATACCGACCCCATCCCCAATCTCTTTGTTAGCCCCTTTAGTTGGCACTACTACCATCGTCCCCTCGATGCCGATTTGATGGCCAGGGCCTTAAAGCCCCTATTGGGTAAGCATCATCTGGCCGCCTTTCACCGTGCTAACTCTAGTCGTGACCATTCTTGGGTAGAAGTACAGGGGGTGGAGTGCTACCGTCAAGGGCCGTTTGTACAGATGGAAATCCAAGCCAATGGCTTTTTGTACGGGATGGTGCGCCTATTGGTGGGAATGTTGGTGGAGGTGGGAACTGGTGAGCGACCGCTAGAAAACTTTACCGACATCTGGGTCAATCAGCGCCGAGAATTGGTCAAATACGCCGCACCAGCCAAAGGACTATGTTTACTGCGGGTGGGTTACGCCGATTTTCCCTTTGCCGATAGCGTCTGGTGCGAGACTCAGCCTCTTTATTATTTCCGAGCAGAGGGGATAGGGGAATAGGGACATGGGGGAATAGGGAGATAGGGAAATGGGGGAATTTCAACTAAAACCCTAAAACCCTAAAACCCTAACCCCCCAACACCCAGGTGGGCAATAAAAAAAATTAATTTTTGTAAACCAAGGCAAACTCACCATGAACAAAACACCTCTACCAAATTTAGAGACTCTAGAGCAGAAATGGTACGTCATTGATGCGGCCGATCAGCGTCTAGGTCGTCTGGCCACCGAGATCGCAATGATTCTACGGGGCAAAAATAAAGCCACCTTCACCCCCCATCTGGATACGGGGGATTTTGTCATTGTTATTAACGCCGAAAAAGTGACAGTGACGGGCAAAAAACGCCAACAGAAAGTTTATCGCCGCGACTCCGGCAGACCGGGTGGTATGAAGGTAGAAAGCTTCGATAAACTGCAAAAACGCATTCCCGAACGGATTATCGAACACGCTGTTAAGGGAATGCTCCCGAAAAATAGCTTAGGTCGGAAATTGTTCACGAAACTGAAAGTTTATGCTGGTGCGGAACATCCCCATCAGGCACAACAACCGGAAGTTTTAGCGATTAATACGATTCCCGCAGGAGGAAATTAAGTCAATGCAAGCCACGGACAGTAAAAATAAGGTAGTTTATTGGGGAACGGGACGACGCAAATCAGCGGTCGCTTCCGTGCGTCTGGTGCCGGGGACGGGGGCAATTACCGTTAACGGTCGCGATGGAGAAACCCATTTTAACCGTATTCCCACCTATATCCAGACGATTAAGGCTCCTCTGGAGACCTTGGGACTGGAAAACGAGTATGATATCATCGTTAAGGCCGAGGGCGGTGGTTTGACCGGCCAAGCGGACGCGGTGAAATTGGGTGTCGCTAGAGCTTTATGTCAATTGGCCCCGGAAAATCGTCCTCCCCTCAAGAGTGAAGGTTATCTGACTCGGGATCCCCGGGCGAAGGAACGGAAAAAATACGGTCTTCACAAAGCGCGTAAAGCGCCTCAATACTCGAAACGTTAGGTTAATAGAGAGGTTTATTATGCCGAAAAAAATTCATCCTACTTGGTATCCGGAAGCTAAGGTGATCTGTAATGGTGAAGTGGTGATGACGGTGGGTTCGACAAAACCAGAAATTCATGTGGAGGTTTGGTCTGGTAATCATCCTTTTTATACGGGAACCCAGAAGATGATCGATACGGAGGGCCGGGTCGATCGCTTCCTGCGTAAGTACAAAATGGGCGATAAGTCAAGCAAAAAGGCCGATCAGAAATAATTCTTTACTTTTGCCTTTTTGACCCGGTGGGGAGATTTTCTCGCCGGGTTTTTTGCTATTTTTAGGCTGGTAGGGTCATACTAAATCCTGTTTAAAAAGTATAGGATAGTGG
>NZ_JADEXI010000297.1:0-5747 GCF_015207185.1 Microcystis sp. LEGE 08355
GGGATCCCCCCTGCCCCCCTTGATAAGGGGGGTGTCTGACAACTTTTAACACCTAACTAATTAAGCATTTCAGCACAATTGAGACCATCTTTTTCCTTTCCTACTCAGTCTTAATAAGCAATGTCTCCATTAGTTTGAAACCAATCGATAGCATCAGCTAAAGCTTGTCTAATCGGCGATTGCGGTAAGCCCAGTTCTTGCACTGCCTTCGAGGAATCGTAGTACATGGACTGTTTTGACATTTTCACGCCATCAAGGGGTATAGAGGGCGATTTTCCGAGGACAGGAAGAACTTTTTCATCCAGCCAAGCTATTAGTAAAGGAATCCAAAAAGGTAAAACAATTTTCGGAGCATTTCTGCCAGTAATTTCGGCTAATTCTGTCAACAAAGTTTTTAAAGAAGTGTTTTGATGACCTAAAATATATCTTTCGCCAGTTCTGCCCTTTTCTAAAGCTAATAAATGTCCCCAGGCCACATCGCGCACATCAATTAGATTTAATCCCGTATTCACATAAGCGGGCATTTTTCGCCGCAAAAAACGGAGAATAATGTCACCGGTGGGTGTAGGCTTAAGATCAAAGGCTCCTATCGGCGTACTAGGATTAACTATAACGATATCCTGTCCTCTTTGCACTGCTTTCAATGCTTCCTGTTCTGCCCAATACTTGGATTTTTTATAATAACCCACCAATTGATGGGCGGGACTTTGATAAGTTTCATCGACACTTTCACCCTTTTTACCAACTCCAATAGCCGCCACAGAACTGGTATAAACTATTCTGGCAATTCCCGCTAAATGCGCCGATTCTAGCACATTTCTTGTACCTAAAACATTATTTTGGTAGAGTTGATGTCTATCCTTTTGCCAGAGAGAATAGTGCGCCGCTACATGAAAGAGAACTTCGCATCCGACCATTAATTTAAATAAGTTCTCATCATTTAAATTACCCCGGACAATTTCGAGAGCTAAACCCCGCAAATTTCTGAGATTACTCTGGGGACGGACGAGGACGCGCACTTGGTAGCCTTCGACTAAAAGCAATCGCACTAAATTCGCCCCGATAAAACCCGTTCCACCCGTCACAAAAGCACGCATTGCTCAAACTTTCCCCTGTTTTCGCTTCCTATCGGTAACTGAAATTTAATCACCTTAACTCTCTCATTACTATACCTTAATCTTAGTCAAGATTTAAGCTTTTCTTGATAAAATTTGAGAACAGATTATTGTAAACTAAGAGCAGTCAATGTTCAGTAAAAACACTCCCATGAATCCATCTCCAGAGTCAACTTTTGTTTGTCCGATTATCATCGAAGACGATAGAACAGGATTAGACACAGAAACTATCCGACGGGCTTTAAGGGATAATTTACTCTATATTCAAGGTAAATTACCAGAATTAGCCAGCAAAAACGATCTTTACATGGCCCTGGCCTATACAATCCGCGATCGTTTATTGCAGCGTTGGTTAACCACCCAACAAACCTATCTAAAAAAAGATGTCAGAACCGTTTGTTATCTCTCGGCCGAATTTTTAGTCGGTCCCCATTTAGCTAATAATTTAATTAATCTCGGTATCTACGAACAGGTGGAGAAAGCTGTCAGCGAATCGGGATTAAAACTAGAAGAATTAATTGCCCAGGAAGAAGAACCAGGGTTAGGAAATGGTGGTTTAGGTCGTTTAGCTGCCTGTTATCTTGATTCCCTTTCTACCCTAGAAATTCCGGCTATTGGTTACGGTATTCGCTACGAATTTGGTATCTTTGATCAAGAAATTCACGACGGTTGGCAGGTAGAAATAACCGATAAGTGGTTACAGTATGGAAATCCCTGGGAAATTGCCCGACCAGAAGCGGGAGTAGAGGTAAAATTTGGCGGTTATACCGAATCCTATACCGACGAAAATGGTAATTATCGCAGTCGTTGGATTCCCGATTATGTAGTCAAAGGAATTCCCTACGATACCCCAATTCTCGGCTATCGAGTTAACACCGCTAATACCATGCGTCTATGGAAATCAGAAGCTTGTGAATCTTTTGATTTTGGTCGCTTTAATCGCGGAGATTATTATGGTGCGGTGGATAATAAAGTTCACTCGGAAAATATCAGTAAAGTTCTCTATCCTAACGATGAACCAATTCAAGGCAAAGAACTGCGTTTAGAACAGCAATATTTCTTTGTTTCCTGTTCCCTACAGGATCTGATTCGTATTCACTTACATGAGAACCCCAGTCTCGATAATTTTCATCAAAAATGGTCGGTACAATTGAATGATACTCACCCTTCCGTCGGGGTAGCTGAGTTAATGCGCTTGTTAATTGATGTGCATCATTTCGATTGGGATAAAGCTTGGTTTATTACTCAAAATACCTTCGCTTACACCAATCATACTCTTTTGCCAGAAGCTTTAGAAAAATGGCCTTTGAGTATTTTTGGTCGTCTTTTACCGCGATTAATGGAAATTATCTACGAAATTAACCATCGTTTCTTGGATAAAATTCGCATTATTTATCCCCATGATGACGGCAAAATGTCCCGTTTATCTATAATCGATGAAAGCGGCGAAAAATACGTCCGTATGGCTCACCTTGCCTGTGTGGGTTCCCAGGCAATTAATGGGGTGGCAGCCCTCCATACAGAATTACTGAAAAAAGATGTTCTGCGCGATTTCTATGAACTCTTTCCTGAAAAGTTTAGCAACAAAACCAATGGAGTTACTCCCCGACGCTGGATAGTTTCTAGTAATCCCCGCTTGACTTTTGCGATTACAGAAAAAATCGGCGAAAATTGGATTAAGCATCTGGAGGATTTACGCGGGTTAGAAAACTATGTGGATGATGGAGGATTTCGGGACTCTTGGCGACGAATTAAATACGATATTAAGGCAGATTTGGCCAATTATATCGATAAAAAAGTCGGCATTAAAGTTGATCCTAGTACCCTCTTTGATGTGCAAGTAAAACGCATTCACGAATATAAACGGCAACATCTCAACGTTTTACATATCGTCACTCTCTATCATCGCCTCAAAAATAATCCCAATCTCGATATTACCCCCCGTACCTTTATTTTCGGTGGTAAGGCAGCCCCGGGTTATTTTATGGCGAAATTAATCATTAAATTGATTAATTCTGTGGCAGAAGTGATCGACAATGATCCGACAATTGGAGGACGTTTAAAAGTGGTTTTCCTGCCCGATTATAATGTCACCTTCGGTCAACGAGTTTATCCAGCTGCCGACTTGTCTGAACAAATTTCCACCGCCGGGAAAGAAGCTTCGGGAACTGGTAATATGAAATTCTCCATGAATGGTGCCTTAACTATCGGTACTCTTGATGGGGCAAATATCGAAATTCGTGAAGAGGTGGGGGCGGAAAATTTCTTTCTTTTTGGCTTGACAACCGAGGAAGTTTATGCTAAGAAAGCCGCTGGTTATAATCCCCAAGAATACTATTACCATAACGAAGAATTGCGGGCAGTATTAGACCTCATTGGTTCGGGATTTTTTAGCCGGGGTGATAGTAGTTTATTCCGTCCGCTTGTGGATAATCTTATCTACGATGATCCCTATATGTTACTGGCCGATTATCAGTCCTATATCGACTGTCAGGAAGAGGTCGGTCGCGCCTATAAAGATCAAGAACATTGGAGTCGTTTAGCGATTCTTAATCTGGCCCGCATGGGTAAATTCTCTAGCGATCGATCGATTCGGGAATACTGCGAGGAAATCTGGCGGGTACAACCGGTAAAGATTGAATTACCCGATTATATTCAAGCTAATGCCGGTTTATCGGTAAATTAGAACCAATCTAGGCAGTGGGATCGTGTTTATTTACCCTACTGCCCACAGGTTAACCACCCTTGAGCGACTCTAATCTAGATTTCTACGGGATTGACGGGGCTCGAACCCGCAACTTCCGCCGTGACAGGGCGGTGCTCTAACCAATTGAACTACAATCCCATTTTTGCCACATTTCTGATTGTAACTTCATCATTAGGGTTATGTCAAGCACCTCTGGGAAAATTTTTTTGAGGAAGTGGGGAAGTGGGAAACAATTCATAACTGGGTTTTTCAAGTTGGATTGGTATCAATACTGAATTAAAGCCAAAAAATCCCCAATTAGGGACCAGACCCTCTTTACAATGGGATTGTAATTAAGCTTGTTGGGAGCCTGAGCTATGACTAACCCGAATTCGATCGAACAGCTATCGCAAGAATTACTCGATCTAGACCAAGTAGATGCCGATACTGGGGCAGATTTGCGGCAAAAAGCCCAAGAAATCCTCGCTGAAACCACTATTGACCTGCCGATTCGAGAAGCGATCGCCGATAGTCTCAGTCAAGGCAATCAACTACTTACCCTCAAAACCGTCGGCAAGGAAGAAAGTTACTAGCACATTTGGGGTCAAAAGTCAAGATGAAAGAAAAAATTTTTTTTGTCTGGCTGGGGCGATTTTTGGCCTCTTTTGGGCTGTTATCGGGGATAAGTGGCTGTAATTCCCCTCTTTTGATCACTCCTCAAGTTCCCGCCGGTGGTTTAAATAGTTTTGCTCCCGATCAATTCCCCAGTTATAGTGCTGATGGTCGCTATTTAGCCTTCGCTTCTGATCGCTCCGGTCGTCGTAGTATATATTTATTCGATCTGCAAGAAAAGCGCCTAGTTAATCTTCCTAACCTAAATCGTGGCGATTCTAGCCAAGATCAGCCATCTCTGAGTGCTGACGGTCGTTTAATTGCTTATATCTCCAGCGAACGCGGTAAAAGTGATGTCATGGTTTATGATCGTTCCAAGTCCCGTGTAACCCTGTTAACCGCTAACCTGCGAGGAAGCGTCCGCAATCCCACCATTAGCGGTGATGGTCGCCAAATTGCCTTTGAAACCAACCAAGACGGTCAATGGAATATTGCGATCATTAACGGCCAATTTTAAACTTGTTCTACTCGGTCTTAATCGTTAAAACCTGCGGAGGAGTAGCATCTGGTGGATATAAAAAATTTACCTGTACTACACGCCAATCCCCCGGAGGAATAGTCAGAGTCACTAAAGATTCTCCCTCTTGTCCGCGTCTTTGGACGAGATGGAAAAATCTGCTTTGTGCCTGTCCCTGGTCATCGCTATAATTGACGGCTACCGTTCCCCGAAAAAACACTTGTGGAGCAGCCGGATCGAGAAAACGCAACCCCTGCCCAATAATATCCTCTTTAATCGGTGTTTCTAGCGCAATAGTCACCGTTTTCGCCTCATAACTCCGATTAAACAGAGGTAAACTTAACCTATATTCCACACCGTAATTACCATGAGCTTGATAGGCCGTATCGGGATAGCGAACTAACATACTAGCACTTTGATTTTGTTCCGTTCCCAGTTTGCCCCCGGGTAGGGTGCTAATCCCATAGGCTATAGATTGACCAGAATCAGGAATATTTAACCATAAAGAAGCTCGATCGACCAATCGGGCTGGCCAAGCTGAACCTTGGGACACCCCCGCTACCCGTCCATAAATTATCTGTCCTTGACTATGGGGAGGAGTGGGCGCTCGATCCCGCGGAGTCGATAAATTGCCTTTTTCTAGCAAATTTTGCCACTCTGTCAGATTTGGTGGTCTTTCCTGCCCATTTTCGTCTAAGGGTGCATAAAGAGCTAAACTAGCAGCGTAGAGAAGACCGTCACTTTCCAGACGGAGATAAGTGGACCTACCGTTTAAAGGGGGAGTCAAATCGCGCACGGGAATCGCCGCATTTAAGAC
>NZ_JADEXI010000298.1:0-5738 GCF_015207185.1 Microcystis sp. LEGE 08355
AACCTTTGGGCTCGATCCAATAAACGCTTGGGGAGAGAATACCTCTACTTTTTCAGAAGCAATTCTGTCTAAGCAAGTAATCTCTGTGAACCAAGAATCCCCGTCTCTTTAGAGCGGGGAGTGTCAAATCGGTGATTAGTTTGGTCATCTCGCTGATTCTTTACGCCGCAACGGAAGTCCTCTTCGGTCGGGCCAATATCCGACCGGGACTGTACTGGTGGTTCGATATTCTCTGGGTGCAGGTGTTTCTCATGGCCCCGGGATTGTACGACGGTATCGGACTCTGGCAAAGTCGCGCCGAGATAACCGCTGATCGCCCTGCCGAAGCCGTATCTCGTTCCTGATCCGCGAGACCGTTATTACCCATTATTACCAATCTAGGAGATTTACGATGGCGAATATTCTCTCGATCGCTGGCAATCCCACCGCTCCTTCTAAAACCTACGGATTCGTTCAATACGTCAACGAACTCCTAGAAAAAGAGGGATTTCATACCGATACGATCGCCGTGCGGGACTTCTCGCCGGAAGACCTCATCTACGGACGCTACGATAGTCCGGCCCTAGAACCGATAAAAGCTCTACTAGGACAGGCCGACGGGATTATCGTGGCCACCCCGATCTACAAGGCCGCCTACACCGGACTGCTGAAAGCTTTCTTGGATTTACTGCCCCAGGGGGCGTTCGCCAACAAAGTGGTACTGCCGATCGCCACTGGCGGCACGATCGCTCATCTACTGGCGATCGATTATGCCCTCAAGCCGGTTCTCTCGGAACTGAAGGCGCGTCACATTCTCGGCGGTATTTATGCGATCGATAAACAATTGCAATTCCAGGCCTCTGGCCAACTCCAACCCGATGAGGAGATCGGGCAAAGAACCCAAGAGGCGGTACGGGATTTCGTCGTTGCGGTGAACCTACATCGAGCGGCCACGAAGGAAAAAACCCCTACCCCCCTGCCCGTACATACATAAAAGTGTCAGCTTGTCAAGATTCCTCTGAACTATTTTTATGAGCGAGCCTACCCTATCGATTGCCTCTTCCTCTCGAATCATCACCCTGGCGCGACGGAACCCGGTCGAACCGAGGTTTACCCCGGTCGATCGGGCCCTCGATGCCCTACGATCTGGGCAAGCCATCGTCGTCGTGGACGATGAAAAACGAGAGAACGAGGGGGATTTAATCTGCGCCGCCGAGTTCGCCACACCGACGATGATTAATTTCATGGCTACCCGGGCCCGGGGGTTGATCTGTCTGGCCATGACCGGCGATCGCCTAGACGAATTGCAATTACCGCCGATGGTGGAGAAAAATGGCGATCACCATCAAACCGCTTTCACCGTCAGTATCGATGCGGCGCCGCACTACGGCGTTACTACGGGGATATCGGCGAGCGATCGCTCACTCACCATCCAAGTGGCGCTTTCCCCCACCACTACCCCCGATGATCTCAGCCGTCCGGGGCATATTTTCCCACTCCGAGCGCGAGCGGGTGGGGTTTTCGAGCGGGCAGGACATACCGAGGCGGCGGTGGATCTGGCTCGTTTAGCTGGACTCTACCCCGCCGGAATAATCTGCGAGATCCAGAACCCCAACGGCTCGATGGCGCGTTTACCGGAGTTGATGAGCTACGCGGACGAGTACGGTCTAGCGATTATCCGAATCACCGATCTGATCCGCTATCGCGAAGGGGTAGAATCCTCGGTATCGCGGGAAGCGATCGCCCGTCTGCCTACGGAATTCGGCGAATTTAATATCTACGCCTATCGCGACCTCCTCGATGGTTCGGAAGCGACAGCGATCGTCAAAGGCGATCCGGACAAATTTTGCGATCGGACGACTCTGGTCCGAATTCATTCCCAGTGTTTTACCGGGGATGTTCTCGGTTCCTCCCGTTGTGATTGTCGCCAACAACTGCATATCGCCCTGAAATCGATCGAAACCGCCGGACAAGGGGTTGTGGTCTATCTTCCACAGGAGGGACGAGGTGTCGGTCTGATCAATAAGCTCAAGGCCTACTCCCTACAGGATCTCGGCCTAGATACGGTAGATGCCAACAGGAGGCTAGGATTCGAGGCGGACGGGCGTACCTATCGGCTGGGAGCGCATATTCTCAAGGATTTGGGGGTAGCCGATATCCGTTTACTAACTAATAATCCCCAAAAAGTTCAGGGTCTCCGAGATTGGGGGATCAACATTGTCGAGCGAATCCCTCTCGTCATGCCTCCAAACTACCACAATCAACAGTATTTGCTGACAAAGCGCGAAAAACTAGGGCATCTGTTGCCGTTTAGCTAGGGTTGGCTGAATAAATCTAAAAACCTTGTTGGGTAAAACTTTTAGACCTTTTGGCCATCAAAAAGTAATGGATAGGGGAGTGATCGGGGGAAAAATTCAGGGACTTTTTCCCTGAAAATTAGGTAATTGACCCCCTCAAAATCGGTAAAACCCTACACCCCACACCCCACACCCTACACCCTGCCCCCACGAAAAACTTTTTGCCGCAAACCCTAGCTAATCACTCCCCTTTTCTAGCGTAGGGGTCGGAAAAAGAGCAATGCCTGTTGGCAAAGCGGCGGAAGTTCTGCCCGTGTTCTCAAGATAGGACTCCTATTCCCCAGGCCTTAGGATTCTGCGGTTTTACCCTGGAATTCTGCTACAGCACCGGCTTGGGATAACGAGACTTTCTCAATTGCTGCCGGAGATATGGGAATCGAGCGAGCGCGATTCCGAGGATTCGTCTGGCCAAAAAACACCGACTATCTCTATTTTTTGGATGTGAGGATTTCGATGGTTTCTCTCTCTTGTAATTCGTTATCGCGACCTTCTCTCCTACTGGGAAGCGTTTTCTTTGCCGTACCCGCGTTCGCTCAAATCGACCCTTCGGGTTTACCGCTAACCGATATGTCGAAAAACCATCCCGATCCGGCGATGGCGCAACTCACTTCTGTGTCCCAACTTGCCGATGTTCCGCCGACGGGCTGGGCGTTCGAGGCACTGCGATCGTTAGTGGAACGCTATGGCTGTATTGTCGGCTATCCCGACCGCACCTATCGGGGCGACCGCGCCTTAACCCGTTGGGAATTTGCCGCCGGTTTGAATGCTTGTTTAAACTCGAGCGATCGCTGCAAGCAGGGGTTTCGATCGCCCAACGAGACCTCGATACACTCAAGCGCCTTGCCCAGGAATTTCAGGCCGAGTTAGGAGCTTTAGGGGCGAGAGTGGATAACCTAGAAAACCGGGCTGCTTTCCTAGAAGACCATTCCTTTTCGACGACCACGAAACTACTGGGTGAGGCGATTTTCGTGGTCGCCAACGCCTTTCAAGGTGCGAGCGAGGGGAGCAATACCGTGTTTCAAGATCGCGTGCGTCTTCGGTTCGTTAGCAGTTTTACGGGCAAAGACCAGTTAAACGTACGGTTAGATGCTGGTAATGCCCGACGATTTAATCTGGGGGATGGGACTCCGGAAGCTACTCAATCCTTTAACCTAGTCCCCTCTCTAGACAATAATGTCAATATCGGTTGGCTCGCCTATTATTTTCCCATTGGCGATCGCATTTCCGCCTATATTGGAGCGGTCAATGGTGTCACCTACGATTTTATCCCGACGCTGAACCCCTATCTCGATAGCGGTACGGGCGGCGGAAAAGCACTAACCGTGTTTGCGTCCGCCAACCCCATTTACCAGATCGGTGGGGGTGCGGGAGGTGGCTTTAACTATCAACTGAGCGATCGCTGGATCGCCAGCTTGGGTTATCTGGCCGGGGATCATGCCGATCCCAATCCGGGTAGTGGTCTTTTTAATGGTCAATACGCTGCGATCGCCCAAATCGCTTGGCTCGATTCTCGATCGGGTTTCGGGATCACCTACGTCCACGCCTACCAAAATCGGGGAGATTTATTTGACATCGGCAGTAGTTTTGGTATTGTCGGCACTAGGCAGGCTAATAATCCTTTTGGCACCCCATTGATCAGTGATTCCTTCGGTGCGTCGGGGTTCTTTACCATCACGCCGAACTTGGCGATTAATGGTTTCCTGGGCTATACCAACTCTAGAAATCTCCAAGGCCACGGAAATGCTGACATTTGGTACTATAGTCTAGGTTTCGCCTTTCCCGATGTGGGCAAAGATGGCAATCTGGGCGGTCTCGTGGTTGGCGTTCAGCCCTATCAAGCCAATAATCCCACGGATGCCAACGATTTACCGATCCATGTCGAGGCTTTTTACAAATATCAAATCAATGACAATATCGCCATCACTCCTGGCTTATTTTGGCTGATCAACCCCGGTCAAAATAGTAATAATACCAGTGTTATTATCGGTACACTGAGAACCACATTTACCTTCTAGCAATCCACAAAATTTCCCCCTATACCTTCCTGTTTAGGGGGATTCGATATATCTAAGGAATCTCGATCATGTCAGTATCCCCTAGTCAGTCTGCGGATTATTATCTATCTCTCGCGGTTTCTCTGGCATCGGAATTCGCCATCGATGCAGTGGAGCGAGACCATCAGGGTGGAACCCCGAAACTGGCGCGCGATCGCCTCCGCCAAAGTGGTCTTTTGACCTTAATTATTCCCCGAGAATACGGTGGTTCTGGCGAGAGTTGGATTACCTTATTTCGCATCGTTCGAGAGTTCGCCCAAGTCGATAGCTCGATCGCTCATATTTTTTCCTACCATCATCTTGGGGTGATCGTTCCCCATCTTTTCGGGACGATCGAACAGAAGGAATACTACTACAAGGAAACCATCCGACAGAATTGGTTTTGGGCGAATGCGTTAAATCCCTTGGATCGTCGGACAGCGATCGCTTCCGAGGGCGATATTTTCCGACTAGAAGGCAAGAAAAGCTTCTGTTCCGGTTCGTGGGATTCTGACATTTTACCCGTTACGGCGATCGATCAGGAGACGGGGAAAATATCGGTTCTTGTGGTTCCCACCCAGCGTGAGGGAGTAGAACTGCACGCCGATTGGGATAATATGGGTCAACGGCAAACCGATAGTGGTAGTGTTTCGTTTCATAATGTGGCGATTTACCCCCGGGAGTTTTTCGGTTCGCAAGCCTTTCCTGCGCCACCTTTCGCCACTTTCCGCGCCTGTTTAACCCAGTTGAATCTAGCCAATATCTACTTGGGGATTGCCCTGGGGGCTTTTGAGGCCGCACGACGGTACACGAGAGAGCAAACCCGTCCTTGGCTAAATGCCGGGGTCGAGCGAGCGACGGAAGCTCCCTATCTCCTCCATCGTTACGGCAGTCTGTGGGTCGATTTAGAGGCGGCCAGAGGTTTGGTTGATCGAGCAACGGAAATTCTACAGGACGCGTGGGAGGAACAATGGCATCTCACCGCTGAAAAGCGCGGTCGCTGTGCCGTGGCGATCGCAGTGGCCAAGGTGGCGGCGACACGGGTGGGATTAGAGGTGGTGAATCAAATGTTCGAGGTCATGGGGGCGAGGGCGACATCGAGTTCCTACGGGTTTGATCGCTACTGGCGGAATCTACGAACTTTTACCCTTCATGATCCTGTGGATTACAAAATTCGCGATCTGGGCAATTGGATTGTCAATGAAAAATTCCCAGAACCGAATTTTTATTCTTAATAACGCTGGTTCTTCGTTACTTGTTATGGTTCGATAGGGGGGCATAAATCGACTAAATCCTTATCTGGCAAGAGATTTAATTGATTAGTTCGCTCTAGAGCAAAAACAATTGACAAAAATCGAAGCAATGTCTT
>NZ_JADEXI010000299.1:0-5726 GCF_015207185.1 Microcystis sp. LEGE 08355
AAGACATTGCTTCGATTTTTGCCAATTGTTTTCTATCTAGAACGAGCTAATCAATTGAGTCTCTTGCCCTATAAGGATTTAGTCGATTTATGCCCCCTGATCGAATCATACCAAGTAACGAAGAGCCGAATTACAGAAGGAATTACACCGAGGAGAATCAGAAACGATAGCTTTAGCGATTTCTTCAAATGCTGATAGAGTAATTATAGACGAGAACCCTGGCAGAAAGAAAGCAATTAGTTTAGGATTGAATGTTATTGGAATTTTAGGTATTTTATTAATTGCCAAAAGAAGAAGATTAATTCCTAATATTCAGCCGTTAATGGATGATTTGATTTTTACAGCAGGTTTCCGTGTTAATCAAATATTGTATTTAGACATATTAAAAACAGCGCAAGAAATTGATGAAAACCCATAACTAAAGCCTTCAAAATCTTCTTATTTAATTGTTGCTAACTAATTGACAACAAGAGCGTTTTTTTGTGGTAAAATGGTTGGCCTAGTGTAGATATAGTAAAAGTTGAAATGTCTATCACCCATATTAATAATCTTCAAGACCAGATTTTGCAAAGTATTAAGACTTTACCGCTAGAAAAACAGCAACAAGTCCTTGAATTTGTCAAATCCTTACAAAAAAATTCACGTTTTCAGAAATGGGACAATATTTCAGATGCAGAAGCACAATCGTTACAAAATGAATTTGCTCAAGAGGATATTAGCTTTTCAGAAAGTATTTTACCCGATTATTTATCTCACCTTGAACAAGAGGATAAGGAATAAATGCGAGGCGATATTTATCTAGCTGATTTGAATCCGAGTCGTGGTTCAGAACAAGCTGGTATTCGACCTGTTATTATTGTCCAACATAACAATATTGATCGCTTCACTAGCACTGTTGTTGTAATTCCATTAACCAGTAATTTACGTCGCGCACAAATCCCCGGAACAATGGTTATTCCCGCAGGACAAGGAGGCTTAAATCAGGAATCAGTAGCCTTATGTTATCAAATTGTTGTTATTGATAGACAACGACTTCAGAGACAGTTGGGGACACTTTCTTCTAGTTATTTACAGCAATTGGAAGAGGCGATGCGATACAGATTAGATTTAACATAAAACACTAATAGGAATGTTTAATTAGTTTAATTTTCTTTCTGGAAAACTTGAACTTTAAGTCTCCTGGTAGTCAGTACACTCGGCGCAGTTTCAACCCTCAAACGCAAACTAAAATCATCCCAATCTACCAAAAAAGAAACGACAAAAGTAGGCTAAATTGCTTCTAAAAATACCATAAATGCCCCTTCATTTACTCCCTTGAAAGGGACTATTTTTCCACCTTTTTAAACTCTAAAAATTTCAGAGTTCACAGCTTATCGCTTACTTAAGACGGATGATTATTAGGATTTTCCATCAGCAATTCCTCACTGATAACAGCAACATTCAATTCATTATCTGCCGAGACAAAAGTGATAGAAGGTAAACCACTAGCTAGGCAAAGTGTATTAACAGCACAACCTACTGCTAACTGGATTGCGTCATAACCTCTTAAACCATAAGTTTCCGCTAATACCATTCCTGAATTAATTATACTTTCGGTAATTTCAATGACTTGATAATCTTTAAGCGAGTCCTTTCTCAACTGATGAACTATTGCCGTTGCATCCGTAACGCTAATACTTCCAGTGCGGGATCTTCGCGTAATAGCAGCCACAATTTCTACCTTGGCGATTGCGGCAATAAATATTTCATTATTTAAAGCATCAGTAAATAATCCCAATACCCACGCTGAACCGGTTTCGCTGATATAACGCTTGACCAAGGCACTACTATCTAGGAAATAAAGTGCCATTTAACGGCGTTCCTCAATAATCGTTTCTGAAATAGGTTTTCCCTCGATTTCAATCAATCGTCGCTCAGTTATCGGTTGAGATGAAGGACGCTTAATCTGCTTGACTAATCCAGCATCAAGAAGAGATTGGTGAAATACCGCTTGTTTCTCAGCTTCTTCTTTATCCATAAGATACTGTTGAATCTTCTGATTAAGCAGCTGAAGTTCTTTTAGCTCAAGAGTCTCAAGCTGATTCAAGATTTGAGTAAGGATTGCCTGTGTCATAATCTGCTACTTTTTTTGCTGTCTGAGTAATTAATATTTTATAGCAAAGTTATAATTGAGTTAGTACAATGGACAGTATCATAAAAATTCACTCTTTAGACCTGCTTGATCGTAAATTTTTAGATTCTAGGCGCTTAATATCCTCTTGCCAGTAGCTGTTGAAAAGCAAAATGATCAAATCCTAGAGAGCCGCTTTGATATTTGTTTGATTCTTAGCCAATGCTGCCGATGTTATTCCCTTTGTACCTCGTTCAATTTCACTGCATCAGCTTAATTCCTTGCCACTGAATCAAATAAAGACAAAGACTTTACCCCCAGTTTTGGCAACTATTTTCGGTGTGAGAGGAGGAGGCAGATTTTGCTGCCGTTTCCTCCTAATGGCTAAGATAAGATTAGTTTTTGCGGTAAAAAATCTTACTACCTTGGTCACTGACAAAATGACAATTGCGGTAGGACCGCCAGAGAGATTTGAAAATCGGTTCTTTCGAGAGGCGATAATAGTCTCCTAAGACGGGACGGATGGCCTCGGTTGCTTCTTGGAGATGATAGTGGGGAATAGTGATAAAAATGTGATGGGCGACGTGAGTACCAATTTGGTGATGGATGGGATTAAAGATGCCATAATCGCGATCGATGGTAGAAAGCGCGCCTTTGAGAAAGTACCAGTCTTGACCGCGATACCAGGGAATATCATCTTCGGTGTGGTGTAGGAATGTCACTAGGTCTAACCAAACCACAAAGACGATATAGGGCATGATGTAGTAGTTAAACAGAAACCAAAAGCCTTGGCTGATACCCACCCCGATTAATAGACCCAACATAAAGGTACAGCAAACGGTGCTAGTCAGTACCTGCCACCGTTCCGAGGGGCGAAAGAGGGAGCTTTCGGGCATAAAATGGGACCCCTGTTTATTAGGGGAACGACGGAAAAGATAGAGGGGATAAACAAACAAAATTAGCTGGAAACGAGCTAATTTCTCGTACCAAGCCATATTGTTATACTGGGTTTCCGTGACGGGATACCAACTTTCATCGGTGTCGATATTACCGGTATTAGCGTGATGGGTGCGATGACTGATGCGCCAACCGTGGAAAGGTACGAGAATGGGAGTATGACTGAGATGACCGATTAAGTTATTTAACCAACGATAACGGGAAAAGGAACCGTGACCGCAATCGTGACCGACGACAAATAGGGCCCAAAACATGGTTCCCTGCATAAACCAAAAAAGGGGGAAGAACCAAGCTTGATTAATCTGGTAAGTTATCCAGTAAAGTAGGGTAATAATGCCAATATCAAAAAAAAAGTAGGCTAAAGAGCGAAAAACGCTTGATTGGAAGCAACGGGCCGGGATAGCTAGACGGACATCCTGTAGGGTAAATGGCAAAAATTCTCTTTTTAGGGAGGGTTTAGGTAGGGTTTGGGACACTAGGTTATAACTCAAGATGGATAACAGGGCAGTATTGACGAAAGCTTGAGTAGCTCAAGTTTTCTATTTCTCGATGCGCTATCTTTTGTCTATCTCAGCTAAGAAGCGGATAAGACCGAGCGATCGAGCGAATTTCGCCTAACTCCCTAGGATTTTATTCTAGGGCTTAATGTAACTTAACAAAAGCCCCTAGGGAAAGTTAATCACATTCTCCCCCTGTCTGTCCATCTGTCCCCTTGGGCATCTAGTACAATAATATCTGAGAAAATAGATAAGACTCTCGGTTATTCAATCAATATTATGAACCAGTTACCTATTCGTCCAGCTAACAAAAATTTTACCCATAGTTGCTTGACTTTTGCCGATTTTTATGCGGGAATTGGTGGCTTTCGTCTCGGTCTTGAACAAATCGGTTGGCAATGTGTTTTTAGCAACGAAAATAACCCAAATTGTGTGAAAACCTACAATCACAATTTTCATGAATCCATGAAACCGCAAGATGTTGAAGCTTTAATTCCTAGCTTACTTCCCGATTTTGAGGTTTTTTGTGGAGGATTTCCCTGTCAGCCATTTTCCAGAGCAGGACAACAAAAAGGTTGGCAAGACAGTCGCGGACTAGCCATTCAGGAAATTCTCAGAATTTGCCATGAAAAAAAGCCTAAAGTTATCTTTCTTGAAAATGTTAGTAATATCGTGCGCTTAAATCAAGGGCAGATATTAAAAGATATATTAATCCAGTTAAAAGAAATAAATTATCTGGCTTTTTATGCAGTTATCGATAGTAAATATTTCCAAATTCCTCAATCAAGACCTCGCTTTTTTTTATTGGCTTTCCGCAAGGATTTAGGAATTAAAAACTTTCAATTTCCCCAACCTTGCCATGAAGAAGTGGGTATTGAAAAAATTATTGTTCCGGGGGATTATTCAATTCCCATATCGGAAAAATGGCAGCAGTATATTGATTATTATGCTGGCAGAATTACTGCCGAACAATTATCTTTTCAACTGCCAAAAACAAGAATAAGTATTGAAAGGGCAAGTGTTAATGTAGATTATGATAATTGTATTTATCAAATCAGATCTAGTGGCATCCGAGCAATTTCTATCCAAAAACCCTTTCCTACTTTTGCGGTTAGTGTTAGCGGTGGTGGTGCCATGATTCCAGTGTATAGCAAGGAAAGAAGACATTTAAGTCTCTTAGAAATAAAAAGATTAATGGGATTTCCCGATGATTATTATTTTCCTGTTTCTCGCACCGCTGCTATTAAACAACTTTCTAACGCTGTCTGTCCCCCAGTCATTAAACATATTGGTATAAATATTACTAAATCACTTAATTAGCTCGATTTAACCGGTCTTCAATATTTTCTTGAGTGGGGAAAATAATCTTAGTTACTTCAGGAAAAGCTAAGACGCATTCTGAACATTTATCAGGAGCATAGTTACAAAGATTACAGATTTGCCATTTGCATTTATTACAATAGAAGCAGAGAGCTTGAAAATTGTCATCGGCACTATTTCCACCTTTTTCTACGGGAATCCGATGATCCCAAACTAAACGCACTCGATCCCTAGCATAGGTATTTTGATTGATATTTTCTTTCTTTTTAAGAATTGAGCCACAAAAATTACATTTATGTTTTTGTTGTTCTAAGATATTTCTCTGAATTAGGGATGAGGGAGGTGTTCTAATCGGTGGTTTAGTAGTGGTAAAAAGTCGTTGATGATCGGAACTATCTAAAATATATTTTTGACTGCCTAATCTTTTTTGTCCTGGGGGAGCATAAATAAAATTAAATCCCTCTTCTTTCCAAAGTTCGCTAAATGGTTTATTAGCATCAGCATAGGAATCTTGAATTAAATTTTCAGGAATTTTACCCTTGAGTATAGTTTTTATCTCTTGTCAATTATTGGTCGCATTAGTTAGATCGCTTTCACAACCTTCTCCATACCTAATCAGAGTTAGCAAAGCAGCAATAGTTCTTTTTTTATATAAAATAATTACTCTGTTATCATTAAAGATAATTGAATATCCTTTTCCTTGAGTATTCTTGGTAATTTCTCTAATATCTTCTAACTTGATCTCACTCATCTTAATACCTCTAGAAATTACAGATAATTGGCTGTTAAAAATTGTCAGATGCCCCCCTTATTAAGGGGGGATTAAAGGGGGGACTAAGGGG
>NZ_JADEXI010000300.1:0-5719 GCF_015207185.1 Microcystis sp. LEGE 08355
CTAATACACTTGTTCTATAGCTTGCCCCAAAAAATTCCGGAAAAGGGAATGAGGGAAAAAAAAGGGAAAAAAAGAGAAAAAGGGTTACAGGTCCCTCCCAGCACCGCACACCACCCGAAAACCGCTGTTGAAGCTGTAGACGCGGCGGTTGTAGTTGACGCGGGAAGCGGAACGGCAGAAATCCGGATTGCTGTACCAAGAACCGCCCCGCAGAGGAGAACGATTATCATTCCCATTTTCTATCCAGACACTTCCATCCGTCGGCGCACCGTCATAGTTATCGTGCCAAGTATCGGCGCACCATTCCCAGACATTGCCGTGCATATCGTATAGCCCGAAGGCATTAGGGGGAAACTGTCCCACGGGAGTCGTTTCTTCTCGATATTCTTCCTTCGCTTCCCCGGCGTAGGTTTTGCTGGCACGGTAGTTGGCCAATTCCCCCGTAATGGTTTCCCCAAAGTAGAATGGGGTAGTGGTTCCAGCACGACAAGCGTACTCCCATTCCGCCTCACTCGGTAGTCGATACTCCCGTTTTGTTTCCCTTGATAGTCGTTTACAGAATTCCGTTGCTTCATACCAGTTGACGCTTTCTACGGGTAGCTCATCCCCTTTGAAGCGAGAGGGGTTTGTCTCTAGGTAGATGTCTATTTTAGCGGTTGCGGCGATAGCTTGCCACTGAGCTTGGGTAATCGGGGTTTGACTGATATGGAAAGCGGGGACTTTGACTAGGTGTGGGGGTTTTTCCCTTCTAAATCCGTCCCAACCAAATTTTTTAACCAGTCTTTCGATTTCCTCATCTTCCGTTCCCATCCAGAATTCTCCTTGGGGAATATACATCATGCGGATATAGTTTTGAGCTTTTTTCCAGTTGCCAACTTCCGGAAGGTTTTCATCGTAAAAATAGGCTTTAACAGGTTTTCTCTCGATAACTTGGCCTGTTTTATTAACCAATACCGTTTCTGCGGTAAAAAGAAAAAGGTTTTCATTGTAGGGAACAATAGCGGCTACCTTGTCTATTAAACGTTTTTGTAGGGTTCCTTCGTCTTCTGGGGAAAGTTGAAGGACATTGCCAACGTGGTTTAAATCCCCTCTAGAATAGGCGGCAATCGGTTCATTAAGCAATAACAAGGGTTCATAATCGGCTAAAGCAGCGGATATATTTTCTAATAAAGCTGTCAATCTCACAAGACGCACTCGGTTATTATTTTTGATAGCTTCTGCTAGTACCTGTCTGATTTCATTGACCGCTTGACTAGGTTTTAGGTAGGCAAGAGCTAACCATTGTTGATTTTGCCAATAAACCGATTTTGAGCAACGATCACCGATTTGTTCCTGAATATAGGTTTGTAACTGATGGGCCAGAGATTTGAGTTCCTCTGGGGTTAATTTTTCTAATAGTAGTTTACGAACATCGGGAGACATTTCATAAAGTTCTCGATCTATTTTGCGGACTAAACTGGACAGTAAAATATCAGCGATCACATACCAAGAACCTTGATTATCTTTATCTTGATGTTGACGCAGATAATAAAGTAAATTAGGGGATAAACTAAGGGGAAATGCCGCTCTTTTCGCTAGTTCTCTGGTGTTTGGTTCGTTTTCTTTTTCAAATAATCTTAAACGGCTTTCTGCGCTAAAAAAATCTTCATCCTCATCCCAATTATCCCCTTGTTGAAACTGATTAGGATTAAATTGAAAATGACGGGGTGGGATAGCTTCTTCTTTTAGCCATGTTATCAAGTTTTCCCAGTCCTCTGTGGTTAGTTCAAACATGGAAAAATTGGGTATATCTTCAGCTAAATCAGCAATATCCCAGGCAGTTGTCCCATACCATCGATGATAGGGTAAGGGGTTTAACCATGCGACTCGGCTAAATCTTCGGCTAAATCGTCGGATAAGGGTTTCTGTTGCGCTCAAGCGCTCTTCTACATAACGTTTTCTAGCGGCACCCGCATCACTAAGAATTAGACAACTGGTTACTTCCGGAGAATAGTTAGAGAGAACTTTGCTTAAAGATTGACTTTCCCAACCGTTTTCTTGTCGTAAAACCTCGTCTCTAATCAGATTATCAAAGTAAAAATGGGGAACATTTGCCCAAGTTTGCTCCATTATTCGCCCAAATCCTGCAAAGGGAATCATCGAGTCAGAACAATCAATAAAAATAATAATTTCTCGGCGATAAAGTTGTTTCTTTTGGTAAATTATTTGATCAAAAAAACCTCGTTTAGCCGTTGCCATCACCGTAGCTTTTAGATCCCAAGTTTGTCGAGGACTTTCTAGGGGTAATGGACGCAGTTGCTGCCAACTTTCTTGTAACTTAGCGATGCCAATAGGATAATAATCAGGATTATCTAGGGATGTGATTTTTTTTCGCTTTTCAATAGCTGTGGCAATTTGTGGAAATGAAGTCTCCGGTGATATTTGTGTATCCCCAGAAGGGGTAATTTCTAATGAGGGAGATTCCCTATCATCCATCGGGTTTATGATTTTGCTAATCGATTCTTCTGGATGACGAATAGGTGTTTTTTTGGCTATTTCTATATTTATTTCTGGTTGGAATTGTAGCATCTCTGTCCAGGCCTGATCAAACTTTTCTTTTTCTTTCGGGGATTTAACCCATAAAGCTTGACAAAGAAGTTTAATTTTAGGATTGTCTAAGTTGGGATTTTCTTGAATAGCAATATCAGAATCATTGGCGAGTTTTTGAATCAGGTAATTTTCCACCCGATAATATTGTTCAATAGACAGCAGAAATCCTTCTTCGTCTCTGAGTTGATAAAATAGGTCAAGTAGGGGGGATGTCATTGGCTTTTTTAACCTCTTGTTCCATAATCTTGTAAATCAGTACGGCTTTTTAGTAAAACACTAGCGTGGGGTAATTTGTCCTCGTTTAATTTGGCGATAATTTCTTCAGGTTTGTACTTGAGTAACGATTTAAACCAGGCTATTAATTCACTGGTGCTAACTTTTTTTTCTCCTTCAGATTTAGTCTCGTCTTGTGATGTTCTCACTTCCTGAAAACGGTCCACTGCTTTGATGATAACCTCTTGTTCAGCGTCGGTAAACCGTTCGGTTAATATTTTTCTTAATCTTTCTTGGTTGGGTAGCTCAATATAGTGATAAATGCAACGTCTCAGAAAAGCATTGGGTAAGTTTTTTTCTTGATTACTGGTAATAATAATCAGAGGAAAAGCTTGATCATTTGCTTGAATTAATTCTCCTGTTTCTTTAATGAAAAAACGACGAGATTCAATGGCTAAAAGTAAATCATTAGGAAAATCTCGATCTGCTTTATCTATTTCATCAATTAATACTACCGATTGTTCTTGCTTATCTTTACTTTGTTTAAATGCTTTACCCAAGGGTTGTAAATCAACCCAATCCTTTGAAGTAGCTGGATTTTTTTGCTCAGAAGAAGATTCTTCTATTTCTTTTTTGCTTAAAATTCCGCTAATTTGAGCAGCTTGTAAACGGCCAATATAATCATATTGATAGAGACTATCTTCCGCTTTACTTGTAGATTGAACTATCCACTCATAATATTTTATAGGATTACTTTCCTGACGATAATTAAATTCATGAACTAAGGCATGAGCTAGACGACTTTTGCCACATCCCGGCTCACCTTCTAGTAACAAAGGCATTCCCAATTCAATAGCCAAGTTAACAACTTCTATTAACTCATCACCTGCGTCATAGGGATAAATTTTTTGTTGAATCGGTTCATAATAAAGTCCCGATTTGGGTTGAATTTCTCCCGTGTAAGTTAAGGATAGTTTATCCATCTATTTTCCCTCGATAATTGTCCTTGAAATTGTTGATAAAAAGCTTTCAGTGTGTCTTCTATGTTGCCTTCATTGCTATTTTTCCATAATTCCTGCAAGGTAGATTTAAATAAGTCTGTGGTTTCATTCTGTAAGTCACAACCTAACTGAAGTTGTTGAGCAAAAGTAGGAATAATTTCCTGAAAAGACCGTTGTTCAAAGCAAGAGTCAATCTGTAAGCGGTGAATAGAACTTAATTTTGATAATTTGTCCTTATCTCTCCAATCATTACTGTTTCCATAATCTAACCAAATCATTAATAAAAAGCCCGGAATGGGACTATTTTGTATTTTACTAGCTTTTTTGGTTAAATTTTGCCAAAACGAATCAATGTCCTTTAAACGGTCAAAGTCTGCACAATCAATTCCTTCAAAAATCAAACAAAAATTATTAGTCTTTAAATTTTTAATTCCTCCAGAATTATTGAAAAAATGTTCATGAAGACTATAGCTATCCCATTCTTCCTGACCATCTCCTTGAAACTTAAAAACAATAGGTTTAACGGGCAAATTATTAGTGATCAAGATTTCTTTTTCTAAACGACGCAAACACCAAAAACGATATGTATGAGGACAAGGGGGAATATAAATACTGCCTTCTCGTAAAGGTTTAGCGGCTATTTTATCAGTAAAATTTACTAGATTAGTATAATTAAATTTTGTCAAAATACGATAAATTTTTTCATTATTTGTTCGTTGATTTTTGGGGTTTTGATGATGATTTTGACAACATTCTAAGCTTTCAAAATCTAGTCCTAATACTTCGCAATAAGCTTGAACAATATAAGATTGTTTAGCGGTTCGCCCTTTTTTTCCTAGTCCATATTTTTGTTCAGTACAAAACCGCAAACTATCTCCAGATATGCCAATTACCTTTAAAATAGACTGCTCTAATAAACCATTAATATCTTCTAAGGTTAAATGAATTAAATTATCATTAATATCTTCAATTCTGTACTCGCTTTTCTTCTGATGTTCAAATCCTTTAAAATCAGATTCATTTTGTAAGTACAATTTCTTCCCATCTGTTTTTAAAACGTCTTTAGTTGTTCCGGATTGTGGCGATAGTGTCATCCAATCTTTCAAGACATTCAATGGAATGGTATAACTGGAAGTTTTTGTTTGACTACGGTATTCTTCGAGAAATGCCTCAAGTAACCATCGACTTGCTTCTATTAATATTTGCTCCGAAGCACAAGAATAGTTTCCCTTATAAGCATCTTTAGCCTTACGAAGGGTTTCTACATCTTCATCCCATAATCTGATTTCGCCGGACCCTAACATAAATCTCGTCAAACGTCAACCTACCATCTGATCCACTTTTTGATCCCCTTTTGCCAGCATTTGCTGAAAGCATTTTAATCAACTTGTCCTCAAAAAACAAGCCATAAGGCGACAGGAGCAAAATCTATGAATTTCTGGCAAAAACATAAAGCGGACATTGACGTGATTTGCCGCATCATCACCACTTTAGCTGCTTTGGCTAGTTTGGGTGTTCAGGTGGGGGAGTTAAAGATTCCCCAAAGCGAGATTCTTCCCCCTATGACTGAGGTTCAATTGGAAGCGGGGAAAAAGACTCACACCCACTAAGGAAGATAAATACTAGGGATTGAAGCACATTACCTGAATTGACATCCTCGCCGCCGTAAAACGGACGGCGATTCCTCACCACGCCACTTTTTTAGGGTGGTCGCTGAACGGGGTTGACGCTTCACCGAAAAACGCTTAATTGCTTAAGTCTGACTCTTTCTCCACGTCCGTTTTGAGTGTCCGAATGCCCTCCGGCCACTTTGAACAAGTCGAAAAAATCTCATGTTCAACCTTATTTCCTAGAAAGTTTTACTCGTTCAAGGCCGAATTTGAATTCTTTTCTGAACAAAACCCCCTACTATCTGT
>NZ_JADEXI010000301.1:0-5713 GCF_015207185.1 Microcystis sp. LEGE 08355
TCAGATGTGCATAAGAGACAGATTATGAAGTGGGGTGTGGGGTGTGGGGAGAATAAATAGAAATAATCTCCTGACTCCTGACTCCTGACTCCTGAATCCTATCTCCTGATCACTGATCCCTGACTCCTATCTCCTATCTCCTATCTCCTGACTCCTGACTCCTGACTCCTGACTCCTGACTCCTGATAACTGATAACTGATAACTGATAACTGATAACTGATCATGATTCACTCCCCGGGTAAAGTAGCGGTTTCTAACCAAAAAGCCTCGATATTTTTGACAATTTTGAACAAATCGTTGAGATTGCGCGACTTGGTTATATAACAATTAACGTGCAGTTCATAGCTATGAAAAATATCCTCCTCGTTGCGAGACGTGGTTAAAACCACCACAGGAATTCTTTTTAAACTGGGATCGTTTTTGATTTCCGCTAATACCTCCCGTCCGTCTTTTCTTGGCAAATTCAGATCGAGAAGAATCAGATTAGGACGGGGAGAATCGAGATACTCCCCTTCTCGACGCAGATAATCCATGGCGTTGACACCATCCCTAACGATAACTAATTCGTGTGGGACGGTGCTAGTTTTTAATGCCTCTTGGATGAGGCGAATATCAGCTTTGCTGTCCTCCACTAATAAGATAATTTTGTGTGGCACGTCCTCGCCAGCGCTCACGCTCGTTACCTCCTAGGGGAATTGTAAAATAGAAAACTGCTCCTTTACCTAATTGAGATTCTACCCAAATTCGTCCGCGATGACACTCGATAATTTTTTTACAAATCGCCAAACCCATACCTGTGCCGGGGTACTCGTCGCGGGTGTGCAGTCGTTGGAAAATCACGAAAATGCGTTCGGAAAATCGGGGATCGATACCAATTCCATTATCGGTGACAGAGAACAGCCATTCCTCCTCTTGACGTTGAGCAGCAATATGAATAGTGGGGGTTGCTTTTCCTCGGAATTTAATGGCATTACCGATGAGATTTTGGAACAATTGCATTAACTGGGTTTTATCTGCCATGACAATTGGCAAAGGATCGACGGTGATTATAGCTTGACTTTCCTGAATTCTCCCTTTCAGGTTAGCGAGAGCTTTTTCCAGTGCCAGATTAGCATCGATGGTATTAAACTCTACCGCCTGCATATCCACTTTTGAGTAAGCCAGCACATCATCTATTAATGTTTGCATCAAGCTGACACCTTCGACGGCAAAAGTAATAAATTCTTTAGCATCTTCGTCCAGTTCTTCGGTGTAGCGCATTTCTAGCAACTGCACATAGTTGGCGACTTGATTGAGGGGTTCCTGTAAATCGTGGGAAGCGACGTAGGCGAATTTTTTTAATTCGGCGTTTGATAGTTCCAAATCCCGCGCTAAACGGGCCAATTCATCCGCTTGTTTTAAGATGATATTGACGATCGCTTTTCGTAATTCTAGTGCGGCGTTAATTTCTACTGCTTTCCACGGTAAAGATTTGAGGCGAACGGTTTCTTTCCAGAGGGAGAAAGATTTACGCGGACAGAGACGAATATCACCATCTATGGCAGTGGTTTCGATCGCTTTACCCGGATCACCACCCCAGTTGACGGTTTGAATTACTTCCGGACGAAACCAGAGGAGATAATTACGTTTAGAAATGGGAATTGCTAGTAAACCACTGGCAATGTCTTTAAACTTACCCGCATCGGCATAAATTCGCGGTAAGGAATTGGTATAGTAAACATCTTCATGGACGTTTTTTTCTAGCCAAGTAATCAGATAGTTTAGTTCTTCTTCGCTCGGTGTTACTCCAATTAAGGTATAGTTACCACCTAAGCAAATAGCGGCTCCCGTGGCTTTAGTTAGATCGAGCAGATTCGGTTTATGGGCAATTAATCCATCAATAAAGTTATTAGCTTCCGCCATATAATCGATTAATTGCGATTGCACAAAGTTTAATTTCACTCGATAGTCATAATCCTCGGTTTCTTCCCGTGCCGATATTTCCGAAAAAATCACTCTTCCTAAGAACTCACAAGCTTTACGGAGTTCGTAGGGTACATATTTGGGGGTGCGGTGATGACAGGCAATAATACCCCAGAGACGTTTATTTTCAATCAGAGAAATGGTTAGAGATGCTCCCACTCCCATATTATGCAGGTATTCTAAATGACAGGGAGAAGCACTTCTAAGACTGGACAGGGTTAAATTTAAGGGTTGTTGGGTTTCGGGATGAAGAACAGGCAGTAGATCGACGGGTTCAGAGGTAGCATCGGGAATCTGTCGAATCCAATTAGCACTTAATAAATTTCGTGCTGGGAGAGGGATATCGGAAGCGGGATAACGTAAACCGAGATAGGGTTCTAGTTGCTCTATTTTGTCTTCTGCTATCACATCACCGTTATCTTCTTCGTCGAATTTGTATAACATAACTCGATCGAATCCTGTCATTTTTCTGACTTCTTTAACGATGATATTACAGAAATCTTTCAGGCTACGGGTGGCTTCAAGTTTATCGATCGAAGTTTTGGCTAGGTGATAGAAACTCAGGAAAGGAATGTTTTCATAGGAAATAGCTGGTTCTAACTCTAAAATCAGCATTTGTTCGGCATTGCGGTGGAAGATAGCATCAAAGACGGCAAAATCATCCCCTTTAACCCGCGCCCAAATTTTGGAGGGATTGATAGCATCAAAATCGTTATTTTCTATGGCTGATTTTAGAGGCTCGATCTGAAAGGGATCGAAGATTTCCTCTAGGGTTTTACCGATAATTTCTCCCGGAGAAATCCCCAATAAACTGCGGCTATTACTGCTAGTTTGGCTGACTTTTAGCTCCGGTTCGCTGAGAACTAAAAGCACCCCGTGCGGTTGAATTCGGTTATAGAGATGGATCGGTTCCCGTTCGATCGAAGTTGGGTTAATTGTCTCGGTTAGAACTTCCATGTGTATTTCCCCCAGAGGATTTTTGCCAAGTTGAAAACTCTTTGTTTATTAAAACTATTTCTTCTCACTTTCAGGGAGCGATCAAGAATAAATTTACTTCTCTTAATCCCAGGCCATCAAAAGTAATAAAACTTTAATTAATCAGTTATCTATCGATCGAGCAGTTCTGTTCAGTTCCCTTTATTATAATCAGTTTTTCTCTGATAATCTATGGTCATTTGTTAAGAATTAAGAGTTAATGTTACAAGGGACGGATAATTCTTAATAAAAATATATAGTAGGGTGTGTTAGCGAAGCGTAACACACCAAAATCTAAGATTTAAATATGATAGCAACCCTTTTTTGTTAATTACCTGGAGGCAAAATATTATTATTGGTGATCATTTCTGCCAGCTTATAAACATTGACAGGGAGACTAATTAACGGATTAATTTTTTGTGCTTTTTCTGGAACTATTTTTGTTAAAAATTTCCATAACTTTTGGGATATATTGTTCTTGGTTTCCTTATCTTCACCTTCGACTTCATTAATTCCCACCTCGGTGAGGGTAGCCAAAATTTCCTTGCGAAGACCATTATAGCCAACGATGTAAAATTTGTTAAGAGCTTCCAGGACTTCATTTAATTTAATCAGCAGAAATTGTTTAAACTCTTGCGTAATTTTGCTATCTTCAATCATTTGAATTAAACCTAATATTTCTTCCCTTAACCTGTTCAAATCCTCTTTGCTTAAACATATTTCCTCAAAATCTTCTACACAAGAAGGAAGCCAATATAGAGCTTCCCAGTCAGGAGAGTTTAGTGGCTCTCCTAAACCTAACCAATTCTCGTGAACTTTTGACAATAAACTAATTAATTCATACTTAATTTCTTTCATAAGTTGTTTATAGGAAGACTGTTTGTTTGAAGAAAAATATTGTAGTTGATCTTCTATGTGAGAAATAAGCTCTAGCAATTTACCAAAACCTTGATAAAAAGAATCGGGATCATTTTTCACTTCCATGGCTCTTGATAAAACTGTTTGAACTGATTCGTTAGTTTTGTCTTGAGAACATCTTTGTAGGATAATTAATAAACGTTCGGCTGGATTATGAATCGGTAGAGTAGATGATTCCATAAATTTTATCAAAGGCTAGATAGGTGATATATAGAACAATAGTATTGTAACCTATCATTGTCTATTTTTACAGCAAGTTTGAGAGCCTATTTATGAAAAAAATGTTAAGTAGATAATGTGTTAAGATCGCTATTGTCGAAGTCCCAATAGTTTCAGAGTCAAAGAACCTATTATGAGATTTTAAAGAAGGGGTGAAGGGGTTATCTGCTAACAAATGTAGAACCTCTGATATCTTGCTTTGTAGTTGAGGATTTTTGCTGATTAAGCGTTGAAAAGCTCTTTTAAAGCTTTTGTCAGCAACTAATTTCATTCTTCATCCTCTAACAAATAAGCCATTATCTCTTCAGCACTGCCTTTTTTTGCTGTTCCCATCGCTAAAGATTTTAAGGTTTCTTCGCCATTTTTAGCCATCTCCTCCCGGCGTTTCTCAATGCGTCTTTTACGAATTAGATCAAACAAATAATCTTGGTCTTCAATGGATAGACTCTCTACCGATTCGATCAGATCTTGAAAAAATGCGATACTCATTAAAGTTTCCCCCTGTTAGTTAACTTTTTTTCCTGATATGCTAAGTAGCTGGTTATAATTAAATTAAAAATGGATTTTAGGTTCGATCCCCCCTGCCCCCCTTGATAAGGGGGGTGCCGATCCCCCCTTAGTCCCCCCTTAATAAGGGGGGTGTCTGACAACTTTTAACGCCTACCTACTTATCACAATATAGTCAAGTGGTGCCTTAGGCAATCCCTTGTTTTTAGGGAAAAAATCAAGAGCTAAATATTGCCGTAACGCACCACAAAGAAAAGTGTTTGGTTACTTTTATAAGCCGCTATGACGGAGGAGAGGCTCGGTACTAGGTTCGCGACCACGGAAAGCTTTAAAAACATTCATAGGATGGGAACTTCCCCCCATAGCTAAGACAGTATCGCGAAAACGGCGACCGATCGCTTTCACTGCTTCTTCGTTATCTAATCCCACTTCCTCGAAAGCGGCAAAAGCATCGGCGCTGAGAACTTCTGCCCATTTATAACTATAGTAACCCGCCGCATAACCGCCGGCGAAAATATGCCCAAAAGAACACAAAAAAGCATCTTCCGGTAGGGGAGGAATTATCGTCGTCGTCGCCGCTAAACGCTGTCTGACTTGTTTAGGAGTTTCGCCGCCATTGGGTTGATAACGATGGTGTAATTCCAAATCTACTAAAGACAAATGTAGCTGACGCAGCATGGCCGAACCACTCATATAATTCTTAGCTAGGAGCAGTTTTTGGTAGTAATGTTCGGGGAGAGTTTCACCAGTTTCGTAGTGTTTGGCCATACTCATTAAAGTAGGGCGATCATAACACCAATTTTCCATAAATTGACTGGGCAATTCCACCGCGTCCCACTCAACGTTATTAATACCCGCTGCGCCGGAATAATCCACAGTGGTCAACATATGCTGTAAACCGTGGCCAAATTCGTGAAATAGGGTAGTTACCTCCTCAAAGGTCATTAAACTGGGGTTTCCGTCCACTGGAGGCGTTTGATTGCAGATTAAATAAGCCACAGGTAAACGCACCTCGGTGCCGGTTTTGGCCCGACCGATACAGACATCCATCCAAGCGCCGCCGCGTTTTTCGGCGGGACGACTGTAGGCATCGAGGTAGAAATAGGCTATTTTTTCGCCCTTTTCGTCATT
>NZ_JADEXI010000302.1:0-5697 GCF_015207185.1 Microcystis sp. LEGE 08355
CCCCACACTCCTATACCTTTTAAACAGGATTTAGTCTGACCACCCGATCGAGTTTTTCTGAGTCTCCAGAAATTTTTTGTTAAAATTTGCAACATAACTTAACAATGTGTTACACTTCTTAACATAAGCATACAAAAGGAGCCTCCCCATGACTGCCCGCGGCTACACCACCGAAGAACAAGGAAGACTGAATAATTTTGCTGTTGAACCGAAAATGTACGTTGATAGTTCCAGCGGTCTCGGTTTTACCAAAAAAGCTGAAAAATTGAATGGCAGACTAGCTATGATTGGCTTTGTCTCTCTTTTAGCCATTGAAGTTTTAACTGGTAAAGGAATCATTGCTTGGATTACCAGTCTCTAAGAATTAACAATCCCGTCGCGCTGTTCGGGGAGTTCAGTCCCCGTCCTAGCGGGTTGGTTTAGACCGTGTAAATGCCCTCAAAAACAGCTTTAGCAGGACCTGTCATGTAAACCCGGTTATCGGTTTGGGACCAGTGAATCTGAAGACAACCACCGGGCAGTTCCACGGTACAACTGCGATCGCATTTGCCCGTTAACAGGGCCGCCACCACCACAGCACAAGCACCGGTACCGCAAGCGAGAGTAATTCCCGCTCCTCTTTCCCAGACACGCATCTTCATATAATCCGGCGCAATTACTTCCACGAACTCCACATTAGTCCGTTGGGGAAAAACTGGATGATGCTCAAATTTTGGCCCGATAGTTTCTAGGGGAATAGAGGCCAGATCATCGACAAAAGTGACGCAGTGGGGATTACCCATACTAACGCAAGTAACTAACCAATCTTTGCCCTCCACCTCTAGGGGAACCGCGAGGACTTTTTCTGCTCCATTGACCAAAGTGGTGGGGATTTCACTGCCTAGTAATTGCGGCGGTCCCATATCAACCGTTACCTGTTCATTGGCTTCTAAACGAGGAATAATCGTTCCTGCTAGAGTATGAATGCGATAAGTGCAGCCAATGGCGTTGTTAGCCTCTAAACGGGCGATAAATTGGGCTAGACAGCGAATACCGTTACCACACATTTCCGGTTCCGAACCATCAGAGTTGAAAATTCTCATGGTGTAGTCGGTTGCTGCTTGGCCGGGAAGCGCAAAAATCACGCCATCGGCACCGATACCAAAATGTCGATCGCACATAGCCACGGCCATTTCCGCTGTGATCAGGGGTTCGGGACTGTGACGGTTATCTATCAAAATAAAATCATTGCCCAGGCCTTGATATTTGGTGAAGGGGATTTTCATCGTCAATAAAAGCTACTCAACAGGAATAATAGAGGATGAACACCTCATCGATAAACTCATTATGTCTCAATTCGATCCTGGTCTGCCGAGTATCAAACAAGTACAGAGCTATATTCAAGAGAAACGGGAAGTAGAAATTAAGTTAAGTACCGATGATCTGCTCGTTGGTCGCATCCTTTGGCAAGATGTTAACTGTATATACCTGGTTGATCACTACGATAAACCCACTTTAATTTGGCAACAGTCTCTGGTTTACTTAAAACCTAAAGCCTAGGAGGAAATCGGAACCATCAAAAATTCATTATCTACATCTAGACTTTTATCCCAATATTCCTGTCTTAGTTTTTGCACTCTTTCTGCTGATTTTGCGGATGGGTGCAGAGTTTTTTGGCGGGTTATTCTCATTAGATATCGATAATAAGTAAGTAGTTATAATTAAATTGAAGATAGATTTTGCCTCTGATCCCCTCTGCCCCCCTTGATAAGGGGGGTGCCGATCCCCCCTTAATCCCCCCTTGATAAGGGGGGAACTGACAACTTTTAACACCTACCTACTTATTATATTCTACTTCATGTTTATTTTAAGGTTTTATACTGGAAAATAGCCATAAATAGACGATTATTATAGCTATTCAGGCTTATTTTCTCCTTCTTCTATCACAGGTATCGAGTTTTCTGCCGTCAAAATATTGGGAATATCACTTAAACTGGCAGTTTGATAAACCTGTTCATTTCTAGCAAATAAATTGCTCATATCTTGAGAATAATTAGAAGCGATCGATAATAAAGCTCCGGCAAAAATATAAAGAGGTAAAGGCAAAATAAACCCCTTGGCCCACTGATAAAACTCCACCAACAAAAATAACAAAACACAACCCACAACCCAGACTTTCATCGCACTTTTTCCCTATTTTTACGAGAAAAGGTGAGCAAAAAGCCCACCTTTTATTTAACTAATTCCAGTTAGAATTTATTCGATCACGGGAGCGATTAACTCACGTCTTTCACCGGAAATTACTTTCACCTTACCTTCCTCATCGATATCGACCATGGCCGTATCCCCATCAGAAACCCGTCCTGAGAGAATTTCCTCAGCCAGAACATCTTCCAATAGACGCATAATCGCACGACGTAAGGGACGAGCGCCGTAGGCCGGATTATAACCTTCCTCGATCAAGCGTTCTTTAAACTTATCAGTAACAGACAAAGTAATATTTTGTTCTGTCAGACGTTTAAACACATCCTTGAGCAGGATTTCGGCGATTTCCTTCACTTCTTCCTTATTCAGTTGACGGAAGACAATAATCTCATCGAGACGGTTGAGGAATTCCGGGCGGAAATATTGTTTTAATTCCTCATTAACCAGCGATCGAATGCGATTATACTGGGCTTCGGCTTGATTATCAGCAAACTCGAAACCTAAACCACCGCCACCCTTCTCAATCACTTTAGAACCGATGTTCGAGGTCATGATCAACAGGGTATTTTTAAAGTCCACCGTGCGACCTTTGGCATCGGTCAAACGTCCATCTTCAAGGATTTGCAGAAGCATATTGAAGACATCGGGGTGAGCTTTTTCGATTTCGTCGAATAGCACCACCGTGTAGGGACGACGACGCACCGCTTCCGTTAATTGTCCCCCTTCGTTGTAACCAACGTAACCCGGAGGTGAACCGATTAACTTAGAAACCGTGTGCCGTTCCATGTATTCCGACATATCGAGACGGATCATCGCATCTTCGGAACCGAAGAAATAAGCGGCCAGAGCCTTAGTTAACTCGGTTTTACCTACCCCCGTCGGACCAGAGAAGATAAAGGAAGCAATGGGACGGTTAGGATTTTTCAGACCGACGCGAGCGCGACGAATGGCACGAGACACCGCTTTTACTGCGTCCTCTTGACCGATGAGACGCTGATGTAGGGTATCTTCCATGTGCAGCAGTTTCTCGGATTCGGTTTCGGTCAGTTTATTGACGGGAACCCCAGTCCAAGAAGCAACGATGTGAGCGATTTCCTCTGCATCCACAAAGGGTTCGTCGTTGCCATCTTCGCCTTTTTTGGTAGATGCGAGATTCCGTATCTGGGTTTTGATTTCCATTTCCCGATCGCGCAATTCCCCAGCTTTCTCGAAGTCTTGACCGCGCACCGCGTCATCTTTTTGTTTGAGAATTTGCCGCAGTTCCTTATCTAATTCCTTGGCTGCTGGGGGCAATTGGGAATTAATCAAGCGCACTCTCGAACCAGCTTCATCGATTAAATCGATCGCCTTGTCCGGTAAGAAGCGATCGCTAATGTAGCGATCGGACAATTTCGCCGCCGCTTCTAGTGCTTCGTCTAAGATTTTTAGTTTGTGGTGCTGTTCGTAGCGTTCCCGGAGACCGTAGAGAATTTCGATCGTTTCTTCTACGGAGGGTTCACCGACCATAACCGGTTGAAAACGTCTTTCTAGAGCCGCATCCCGTTCGATATGTTTGCGATACTCATCCAAGGTCGTCGCCCCGATACATTGCAGTTCTCCCCGGGCCAAAGCCGGTTTGAGAATATTGGCCGCATCGATCGCTCCTTCGGCTGCCCCAGCACCGATGAGAGTATGAACTTCATCGATCACAAGGATGACGTTACCCGCTTGGCGAATTTCGTCCATGATTTTTTTGAGGCGTTCCTCAAATTCGCCGCGATATTTGGTTCCCGCCACTAACAAGCCGATATCGAGGGTGACAACCCGTTTTTCTTCGAGAATGTCGGGAATATCCTTGTTAGCGATGCGTTGGGCCAATCCTTCTGCGATCGCTGTTTTACCTACCCCCGGTTCCCCGATCAGGACTGGGTTATTTTTGGTACGACGACCGAGAATTTGGATGACGCGCTCGATTTCCTTTTGTCGGCCGACCACGGGATCGAGTTTACCCTCGCTGGCCATTTGGGTGAGATTGGAACCAAATTCGTCAAGAGTGGGGGTTTTAGTGCGACCTTGGGAAGATGAACCAGCGGCCACTTCGGCGGTTTCCCCTAACATTCTGATCACTTGGGTGCGAACTTTCGAGAGATCCACGCCGAGATTTTCCAGAACCCTAGCGGCCACACCTTCCCCTTCGCGAATTAGTCCTAAAAGGAGATGTTCTGTGCCAATATAGTTATGGCCCAGTTGACGGGCTTCTTCGAGGGAGAGTTCTAAAACTCGTTTGGCTCTGGGGGTGAAGGGAATTTCCACGGCTACGAATCCGGAACCGCGACCGATGATTTTCTCCACCTCCACGCGCGCATCTCTGAGATTGACACCCATGGACTTGAGGACTTTGGCGGCAACTCCCGTTCCCTCTCCAATTAGTCCTAGTAAAATCTGCTCTGTTCCCACGAAGTTATGGCCAAGGCGGCGGGCTTCTTCTTGGGCGAGCATGATTACTTTAATGGCTTTTTCCGTAAATCTTTCAAACATAGCCTATCCATCACCTACACAAGCGACCCTAGATATGCTGATTTTAGCACGGCTTTTTAGTTTAGCTGTCTCTCAGTGATCAGTTATTGGGGAGCGGCTATTAGTTATAGTGGTTGTAGCTCTGAAGATTTTTTCTGGGGTCAATGGCTCTTAGCTGACTTGCGGAGATGCCCGGAATCTCCCGGATTATGGTTTTAGCCCCCTGGAAACCTGCTGATAAGTTGTTCACCCTTGCATAATCCCCTAGAGTCGTGGTCATCCCCATCTCTCGATCGCTTGACTATTGATCGCCCATTTTCAGGTCAAAACTCGAAGTATAAGCAGATTAAATATTACTACCTATTGACAAATGACTATATATGTTGTATGACAGGGTGATATGCAGAAAGTTGATCCATATCGTTACTCTGGAGAGTGTTATGCAGAAAGTTGACCTATAATATATAGTTAGGTCGCTTAGTATTTGAGTCATCAATATGTATGCCTAAACTAACGCTTCAAGTCCGAACCCTTGACATCCTCGCCGCCGTAAACGGACGGCGATTCCCAAACCTCACGATTTGGGTTTCTGCTTCTTTCCCTTGCGGGGTTCCGCACCTGCCTTAACAGATTCACTCTGTTCTGGTCTTATGGTCGCTCTACAGACTGACACCGCAAGCCCTGCGGCCAAAATATTTTTACTAGCGTTAACATCTCGGTCATGGTGAGTCCCACAGTCTGGACAGTCCCATTCTCGAACATTTAACGGCATTTTTTCAGCAATATACCCGCAATTACTGCACCGTTTAGAGCTAGGAAACCATCTATCTATTTCGATGTAATTTCTTCCATACCAACGGCATTTATAGGCTAATTGTCGGGTGATTTCACCCCAGCTTACATCAGATATTGCCTGAGATAATTTCGGGTTTTTGACCAGATTCTTAACGGCTAAATTCTCAACCACAATCGTTTGGTTTTCCCGAACTAATTGAGTGGTTAGCTTATGTAAATGGT
>NZ_JADEXI010000303.1:0-5679 GCF_015207185.1 Microcystis sp. LEGE 08355
ATAAGAGACAGATCTCTGACCGTCACCGATAATATCAAAAATTCCCAAGGACAGACAATTATTCCCGATGGTAGTCAGATTATCGGAGAAATTAAACCCGATGGTCAAGGTTCGCGTTTTTTATCCCAAAAAATCTTTTTAAAAACCCGTCAACCCCAAGAAAAATCTATTGATGCTATTTCGGCAGTTTTCACTCGTCTAGAAAGGCTAATTAAAGGAGTTAACCCCGATAAAATTATTCAGGGTGCAGTATTAGGAAAATCCGCCGCTTCTGTCCTCGCTTCCTTTACTTCTGACCAACCGGTTAGCGAGGGATTATTACGAGGAGGGGGATTAGAAGTATTAGCCGGTTGGTTATTACGAGGAGAATCGGTGGAATTATTGTCAATTAACCCCAAGGAAGATTTAAAATTAACCCTTCGTTCTGATTTTACCGGGCAGTAAGCTGAAAAAAAATCTGGTGTGTTAGTTATTTATCTAACACACCAGCTATCTGGACTAAGCGGCGTTTTGTCGATACCATTCAATGGTTTTCCGCAAACCTTCTTTAAATTCCATTTGAGCAACAAAACCGAATTTTTCCTGAGCGCGGGTTGTATCTAAACAGCGTCGCGGTTGACCATTCGGTTTATCTATTTCCCAAACAATTTCGCCATCAAAACCCATTAAATCACAGATTAATTCCACTAAATCTTTGATAGAAATCTCATAATTTGTACCAAGATTAACCGGGTCTGATTCATTATAGAATTGACTGGCCATGACAAGGCCTCGCGCTGCATCGGTGGAGTAGAGAAACTCCCGGGTTGGACTACCATCTCCCCAGACAGGAAGTTGTTTATCCCCCCGTTGTTGTGCCTCATAAACCTTGCGAATTAAAGCAGGAATTACATGGGAACTACCCGGATCAAAATTATCCTCTGGCCCGTATAAATTCACCGGTAAAAGATAAATTCCGTTGAAACCATACTGCAAACGATAGGACTCTAATTGTACCAATAAAGCCTTTTTAGCGATACCATAAGGCGCATTGGTTTCTTCGGGATATCCTGACCATAAATCGTCTTCATGGAAAGGTACTGGAGTAAATTTTGGATAGGCACAAATTGTCCCCACACAGACAAATTTTTGCACTCCTGCTAGATAGGCAGCGTGAATTAATTGGGTTCCCATCATCAAATTATCATAGAATAATTCGGCGGGTTTTTCCCGATTGAGACCGATGCCTCCCACATGGGCCGCCAAATGGATAATTAAATCTTCTTGGTCGGCTAAACGTTGACAGTTTTCCCAAACTCTTAAATCACAATCTTTGGACCGAGGAATTGTAATTTTTTCGGGATTTGCCCCCGCTGCAATTAACTGATTAACTACTTGCCGACCTAAAAATCCGCCCCCCCCGGTGACAACGATTCTCTGTTCGCTTAAATTCAGCATATTTTCACCTCTTTAATCCACAGTTGTCATCGAACGATTGCGAAGATAAGCCAAATCTTTTAATAACTGTTCGCTATCACCACCGTTATTAAGATTAATCCCCAAAGCCGCTAAATCCGCATCTACCATTAATTTTACCAGTCCCTCGAAGGTCACCGACGGCTGCCAACCTAATTTCTCTCTGGCTTTTGTGGAATCTCCTATCAATAAATCTACTTCCGCTGGACGCAAATAACGTTGATCAAACTCCACATAATCCTGCCAATTTAAATTAACGTATTGGAAAGAAATATCTAGAAACTCCCGGATAGAATAGGTTTCATTGGTCGCCACCACATAATCATCTGGTTCTTGCTGTTGTAACATTAACCACATCGCCCGCACATAGTCCTTAGCATAACCCCAATCCCGTTTAGAATCGAGATTTCCTAGATAGAGTTTTTTCTGTTGTCCAGCAATAATTCTGGCCAAAGCGCGGGTAATTTTGCGCGTGACAAAAGTTTCTCCACGCCGGGGGGATTCATGGTTAAATAAAATGCCGTTACAGGCAAATAAGTCGTAGGATTCCCGATAGTTGACCGTTTGCCAGTGACCGTAAACTTTCGCACAAGCGTAGGGACTGCGGGGATAAAATGGCGTGGTTTCTTTTTGGGGAACTTCCATGACTTTCCCGAACATTTCCGAGGAACCTGCTTGATAGAAACGGACTTCGATGCCGGTTCTTTTTTGGTAATCCCGAATTGCTTCTAGTAGTCTTAAGACACCCACACCGACAGCATCAACGGTGTATTCTGGGGCATCAAAACTAACTCGCACGTGGGATTGGGCCCCTAAATTATACACTTCTACCGGTTGCACTTGTTCGAGGATACGCCGCAGGGTCGTCCCGTCGGTGAGGTCGCCATAGTGAAGAAATAATTTAGCATCCTGCTGGTGGGGGTCAATGTAGAGATGATCGATGCGATCGGTGTTAAAAGTTGAGGTACGACGGATGATACCGTGGACTTCATAGCCTTTTTCTAATAATAATTCGCTCAGATAGGAACCATCTTGACCGGTGATGCCGGTAATTAGGGCGCGTTTCGGTTGAGTCATCAGTAATTTACCTAATGGGAAAGAATAAAGACCAGGGCAGGGTCTGACTGCTTATAGCACACTTTAGCCCCTCATGACAAGTTTGGCTAGGTTGACCGAGGACAAAAAGATGAATTGATTTTTTATCCGGGCTGCATAGATTCTAAATGGTTCTGACAATTTTCTCGGAATTTTCTGACTTGAAATTCCTTGACTTTGAGTAATTGATAATTATCTTTTCCCATGGCTAGGGAAAATTTGGCTTCGGTCTCATCAAGTAAATTTTTGGAGATAGCTTTCCACTGTTCTTGCGTTTGCCAATGGACAACGATAATTAATTCTTCCTCGATGGCGGGATTAATCCAAAGCTCCTTACCTAAAAAACCAGGTTGTTTTGCTAAAAACTTTGTCCAAATTTCTTGATCTTTTTGGATAAATTTTTCCCTAGCTTCGGGTTTAACTTGAAATTCTAACCACTCAATGACCATAGTAATTATCTCCTATTTTTTGGCTTTCATCAAGAATTCTTCTGTGAGTTTCATAAAAGCTTTGGAACCACTAGAAGAGGGCATGGCTGCCACCGCAGGCACGAACATATCCACAGCTTTAGCTACATTAACATCCATAGGAATCGCATTAGCAAAAATTTGATGGGCTTGAAAATCCTGTTGTACCCGGCGCATGACTTGATTATAGTAGCGACTGAGTAAACCACCACCGGAAAGAATAAAAACTATACCGAGTAAACCGGGGTTAATCGGGTCGGTTTCTTGATGACTAGCTTTCAGTTTAACTATTCTTCTTTCTAATAGCTGAATGCCGACAATTGATAAAGGTTCTGGACGGGCAGGTAGTAAATAAAAATGACTGCTACATAGACCACTACGAGTTAAAAGATTATACCCTGGAGCGCAGTCCATGATAATATAATCGTAACGGTCTTGAATGGGGTCAATGATTTTTTGAATTAAGACTCTTTCCAGGTTATTCCAAGCATTATCAAAGCCTAAATCTTCCTGTAAAATTGCTTGATGGTGCAGGGTTTGTGAGACGACATATTCATCATAAAGTTCGATGTCTCCTGGCAGTAAATCTAAGCCTTGAATTTCACAGACTGAAGGGACAATAATATCATCAATAGTTAATTTATTGTAGGGATTGGGTTTGATAATTGCTTCTAATAAATAGCTTAAAGTGCGTTTTTTGCGACGCAGTTGAGCGAATTCGTGGGGGGACATTAAACTAAGAGTCGCACTGATTTGAGCGTCTAAATCGAGGACAAGGACTCGTTTTTGCTGAAATTTAGCTAAACAGGTGGCAAGGTTGACGGTAAGGGTAGTTTTTCCTACTCCTCCTTTCATATTAACGGTGCTGATGACAGTGGCCATTAGGGGAATTCCTTTCTAGTTAACCGATGGAATATCTCGACGTAAAACTTGCCCGTTGGGAGCCATAATCAAAGGAGGTAAACTGGTAATATTGATCGCCTCTTGGGTTTTCATGTCGTAGGTGGTGTAAACTGTTTCCTGTTGATGGGGATTAATATCGACAATTGTTAGGGTTTTTCTGGGCGCTTGTTCACTGTTCAATAACCGTCGCGGTCCACTGCCTAAAGCTCCCGCGTGTAATAATTGTAATTGCCCCCGTTTACCCGGATAGTAAGCGTGAGCGTGGCCACTAATATAAGTATGCACCTGATGGCCCTCTAAAAACGCTCTTAATTTCTCGGCATCGGCTAAATAATCCCCCGGTCGATTTCTGCCCACGGCAATACCGTAGAGGGGTAAATGACCGATTACTAGCCGCATTTTAGCATTTTTAGCGTCGGTACTACTCAAGTTTTTTGCTGCCCAATTTAGTTGTTGCCCAGAGATTAAATGAGTGGAGGCATCCCAAACTAGATAGAATATACCATTTTGAGTGAAAGTATAATAAAAAGGAAAGCCGGTTTTATCGATAAAATTTAAACTTGTATCATGTTGGGGGTTTTGCCAATAATCCAGGGCTAATTTTCTCTCCTTAGCATAGATAAATTTTCCTGCGGATAAAGCTCCAGAAGCGTCATGATTACCGATGGTAAAAGCAAAGGGTATTTTAGCAGCTCGCAGGGGCGCGGCGATATGGCGATCAAAGGCCGACCACATGGCGTTAATTGCTGCCTCTGTCAAGCTGCTTTTTTGTCCTGCCACCATGTCGCCGCCACAGAGGACGAGATCGGGTTTATTATTGATAATTAAAGGGATAGCTCGATCGATTTCGGGATCGTAAGTTGTGGAACCGTATTGACTATTAAGGTCACTAATCACAATTATCTTGACTTTTTTCGCCTTTTGTGCTTGTTTAACAGCCGACTCAGGGGGATTTTTGGAAGTAACAGGCTGTAAAATTTGATGAGCGCAAGCTACCAAGCTAAAACCGCCTAAACTGCCACTGATCAGCAAAAATTTACGGCGTTGCATAGGATATCAATCTCGTCTTTAATTGAGGTCACGTCAGTTAGTGTAGCAATTTTTGTCCCTTCGATCGCTTTTTTGTTGATCATCCCAATTAAGTAGGGAGGCACAATCATTTGTAGGATGGGTTAGCGGTAGCGTAACCCATGCAGGCGTTGGGTTTCATGCTTCAACCGTTCGGCAAAAGCTCACGGCCGAAGCCCAACCTACGTTCATCTTATATTTAATCCCACCCACCTACTTAACTATCAGGAGATAACTTGACAATTCTCTTAACTTCTTTTGCGCCTTGGTTATGCCATCACCGGAGTAATTCCTCCGATGATTTGTTAGCATCCATTCAAGATAATTATCCACAAAAGCTTTTATTTTTGCGTCAACTTCCCGTTAATACCCATCGAGCCAGTCAACTCCTTATACTATTAGGGGTCGAGAAGGTCGTCACCGACCTCCCCTCCCATTCAGAACCGTGCATGAGACTTTCACCTCACACGGCTCCTAGTTTGACTGTTCCCTTGTTAAGGATACAACTTGACATCTTTTTGTTGACCTTGTATTGTCTATATTAACCTCTGATGATGTTAATGTAGATGATTTAAGGCTTCCATCAGATGCCGATTTATCATCGTGACAGTGGCGGTGTAGTAATTGAAGGTTTTTATATTCATCCTTTCCGCCTAAGCTGAGAGGGTGAATGTGGTCAACTTCAATTAAA
>NZ_JADEXI010000304.1:0-5679 GCF_015207185.1 Microcystis sp. LEGE 08355
AATCAAGGCACCTACTGCCGTGGGTGATTTAGGTTTCCAGTTAATGAGCGAAGCTTTACAGTTAGAAAATGTCACGGTTAATTATCTCAATCCCGATATTTTGATTGAGGGATATCTGCAAAGTGAAAAGTAGAGCTACTGCAATTCCCCCTCAATCGGCAAATCTCAACCAACCGCTTGTAAAAGTCAAAAAGTGATCAATAACCCCGATTTTTGCGATCGAGTTCTAGAAATCGCCCCGCTGCCGTCAAATCCGTTTATCGGTACGGTTATCCCCCTAGAGGAAGTTGGGCAATTGCTCTGTGATCAATAGTGCCATTATCGAGCAGAATAAAAAAGTTAGAATAGTCAAGCCCTTAGTGATTGAACGTATGACGGTACTC
This sequence comes from Microcystis sp. LEGE 08355, assembly GCF_015207185.1. Taxonomy (NCBI): domain Bacteria; kingdom Bacillati; phylum Cyanobacteriota; class Cyanophyceae; order Chroococcales; family Microcystaceae; genus Microcystis; species Microcystis sp. LEGE 08355. The sequence goes on from NZ_JADEXI010000304.1 coordinate 384, forward strand.
GAAAAAGGTAATATCACGATTCATACCGAGAATATCTTCCCTATTATCAAAAAATCCCTCTACACTGACCATGAAATTTTTCTGCGGGAATTGATATCTAATAGTGTTGATGCCATCTCGAAATTAAAAATGGCTTCTTTAGCAGGAGAAGCGAGAGGAGAAGTCCCCGAACCAGAAATTAATCTCGCCATCGACAAAGAAAATCGTACCCTATCAATTACCGATAATGGTATCGGGATGACGGCGGAAGAAATCAAGAAATACATTAACCAGGTTGCCTTTTCCAGTGCGGAAGAATTTATCAATAAATACCAAAAATCAGCCAAGGATTTAATCGGTCATTTTGGACTAGGTTTTTATTCGGCTTTTATGGTGGCTAAAAAGGTAGAAATTGATACTCTTTCCTATCAAGAAGGTGCTACCCCTGTCCATTGGTCTTGTGATGGTTCTCCCGAGTTTGAATTAACCGATTCTTCCCGCAGCCAAATCGGCACCACTATCACCCTAACTTTAATGGATGAGGAAGGGGAATATTTAGAACCTGCCCGCATTCGTCAGTTAGTCAAAACCTACTCAGATTTTATGCCCGTTCCCATTAAAATTGATGGGGAAGTGATTAATCAACAACGGGCTTTATGGAAAGAATCTCCTCAAAATCTGACTAAAGAAGACTACCTAGAATTCTATCGTTATCTCTACCCTTTCCAAGAAGAACCTTTACTCTGGGTACATCTGAATACCGATTATCCTTTCTTGCTCAATGGCATTCTTTATTTTCCCAAACTCAGACCGGATGTGGATGTCTCAAAAGGACAATTAAAGTTATTCTGTAATCAGGTTTTTGTCAGCGATCATTGCGAGGAAATTATTCCCGATTTCCTGATACCCTTGCGAGGAGTTATCGATAGTCCAGACATTCCTTTAAATGTGTCTCGAAGTGCTTTAACCAAAGATCGCACCGTTCGCCGTATTGCCGATTTTATTGCCAAAAAAATTGCTGATCGTCTCAAATCTCTCTACAACGAAGACGCAAAAGAATATATTCGTTGTTGGGGAGATGTGGGAACCTTTATTAAATTTGGTTCCTTAAAAGAGGATAAATTTAAACAGCAGGTAGAAGATATTTTAATCTATCGCACTACCTACAAATCCCCAGAAACCCCAGTACAAGTGCAAGTACAAACCGCCGAAGGTGACGCATGGCAAGAAGCGACGGCGAAAACTCCCCTAGAAGCGATCGAACAGGAAGGTTATACTACTCTCAAAGCCTACCTGGAACGCCATAAAGAACGCCACGAAAATCGAGTTTTTTACTGTACCGATCCTCGTAGCCAATCCACCTACGTTGAACTCTACAAAAATCAAGGGTTAGAGATCCTCTTCTTTGATTCTTTCATCGATACTAATTACTTTATTCCTTTCCTAGAAAGAGAATACTCCGATGTGAAATTCACCCGGGTTGATTCTGAATTAGACTCGACACTGCTCGAACAGGATCAAGCTAGTGAAATTATCGATCCCGCCAGTAATAAAACCCGGGCTGAATTAATCAAAGAAATCTTCGCCAAAGCTCTCGATAATTCTCGCATCAATATCAAAACTGAAGCCTTGAAATCTGATGATCCCCAAGGTACTCCCCCAGCAATTGTCTTACTTCCAGAAGCGATGCGACGCTTACAGGAAATGACGGCAATGATGCAACAAAAAGCCATGGCTTTCCCCGAAGAACATATTCTGATGATTAATACTAATCATCCCTTAATTCAACAGATTGTCCAGATTAGTCAGGGAAGTATTGTTACTGGTAGTGGCGAATCTCCATCGGCGCAATTAGCGAAAATGCTCTGTCAGCACGTTTATGATTTAGCTTTAATCGCTCAAAAAGGATTTGATGCCGAGGGAATGCAAGCTTTTGTGGAACGTTCCAATCGCGTTCTGACTAAGCTAACCGAAAAGATTTAATCTATTGCCAAACTTTGGCTGTTCCGATATGCTGAGAGTGTGTTAATTCACACTCTATTTTTTTAACCTGATCAATAGGATCTAGGGATAAGCTATCTTGCCACCGTCAGCCTTGAATCAGTTATCAGTTATCAGATGTAAGTTTTCAGTTCACTTATACTGTTTACTGTTTACTGTTTACTGATAACTGATAACTGATAAGTAGGGAGGCACAATTATTTGTAGGATGGGTTAGCGGTAGCGTAACATGAGCGGGCGTTGGGTTTCATGCTTCAACCCAACCTACGTTCTGTTTACTGATAACTGTTTACTGATAACTGATAACTGATAACTGATAACTGAAAAATGCGCTTACCCACCCTCAAATATGAGCGAGGAACCTTAATTCTCCATCCACCACCAAAAGGGAAAAAATGGCTAGATTTTGCCACTTGGGATGATCGTATCGAAAGATTTCGCATTTTGGCGATTCATTATCGTCCTCTCGTGGAAACCCTACAGGAGGAGGGCATTAACTTCCAAGATGAAGCAAAAGCTTTCAACAATTTAGAATTAATTGCCAGTTTTGAACGGGAACCCTACCCCCACCAAACTGAAGCGTTAATCGCTTGGAAAAAATCCCAGAGAAGGGGTGTTATAGTCCTTCCCACCGCTGCTGGTAAAACCTATCTTGCCCAATTAGCTCTACAATCGACTCCCCGCAGTACCTTAATTATCGTGCCGACTATTGATTTAATGCACCAGTGGTATGCCCAGATGTTGGCGGCTTTTCCCGATGCCGAGGTGGGATTATTAGGGGGAGGTTCTAAGGATAATAGTGCTATTTTAATCGCCACCTATCAAAGTGCGGCAATTTACTCAGAAACTCTGGGTAATCGTTACGCTTTTTTGATTTTTGATGAATGTCATCATTTACCATCGGATTTCTTTCGGAAAATAGCGGAAGATTCGATCGCACCCTATCGTTTAGGCTTAACAGCAACACCGGATCGCGGTGATGGTAGTCATCAGGATTTAGATTATCTTATTGGTGCAATTGTTTATCAAAAAAGTCCCCAAGACTTGTCAGGAAAAGCCCTAGCGGATCATGAAATAATTCAAATTAAAGTGAAACTATCCGCCAAAGAACAGGAAAAATATCAAGAAGCAATTAAAATTCGCAATGATTTTTTAAGAAAAAATAATCTCAGTTTGTCTGGTTTAGATGGTTGGCAAAATTTTGTCATGATTAGTGCCAGAAGTAGCGAAGGGCGCCGGGCGATGTTAGCGCACCGGGAGTCGAAGGAAATATCCTCCGGAACCCAGGGAAAATTGCGGGTTTTAGCCGAGTTAATCTGTGAACAACATCCGGAACCAATTTTGATTTTTACCAACGATAATGCCACAGTTTACCGCATTTCCGAGAGCTTTTTAATACCTGCCATAACCCATCAAACTCCCGTGAAAGAACGCCATGAAATTCTGACCCGTTTTCGTCAGGGAGAATACAAAATTCTGGTGACTTCTCATGTTCTTAATGAAGGGGTTGATGTGCCGGAAGCACGCATCGCGATTATTTTATCGGGAACCGGTTCCACGAGGGAATATATTCAGCGTTTAGGACGGGTGTTAAGAAAAGGACAACAAGAGGATAAACGGGCGATTTTGTATGAAGTGATAGCCGAAAATACCACGGAGGAAAAAACCTCCCAACGACGACGGGGAGAGCAGAAAAATAAAACTAGCTATAAAACCGGTAATCGACAATTGGAATTATTGCCTTCTGCTCCGAAAAAATCTTTTTCTTTCCCGAAAGCTGCCGAATCTTCTACCCCTTGGGTAAGTTCTCCAGAGTCAGAGGAAGAATAGAAAATTTCTCTGGGGTATTTTCCTCTATAATAAAGGTAAGTAGGTAGGTGTTAAAAGTTGTCAGATACCCCCCTTATCAAGGGGGGCAGGGAGGATCCCCCCGCCTATCGGCACCCCCCTTATCAAGGGGGCAGGGGGGATCAGAGGCAAAATCTATCTTCAATTTAATTATAACTACTTACTTAAAAAATCTGGATTGATACCCCTATGACCGAACTTGCTCAACAAAAATGTCAACCTTATCAATCGGGTTCTTCTCCTATCACCGCCGAGGAAATTACCGCTTTACAGGCTAAAATTCCCGATTGGAATCTCTTAGAATACGAGGGGATTCCCCGTCTGCAAAAACTCTATAAATTTGCCAATTTTCAAGGGGCAATCGCCTTTACTAATGCCGTGGGAGAAGCGGCGGAAAAAGAAGGCCATCACCCCGCTTTATTGACAGAATGGGGTAAAGTTACCGTTTCTTGGTGGACCCATGACGTGGGCGGATTACATCAAAATGATTTCATCATGGCTGCCCGTACCGATGATATTTATCGTCAACAAAAGGCTTAATCGTAGGCGCGAATCATCGCTTGGGTTCCCTGTTTAATTCCCTTGCCTTCGTCCAATTCCGCTACTACTTTAAATAGAGTTTCCGCTAAATCTGTCCCGGGCAGAATTTCCCCGGCTGTCTGGGCAGTTTCTTTGACTAATCGCAAATCTTTTAAGATATGTTCAATCATAAAAGCCGGCTGTAAATCTTGGGCGAGGATTTTTGGTCCCAAATTTTCCAACGCCCAAGAACCTGCCGCCCCCGTTTTACAGACTTCTATGACTAAATTGGGGTCTAATCCTTGAATTTTTGCCATTTTTAGAGCCTCACACAGCGCCACCATGTGAACCGCCCCCAAGACTTGATTACAGAGTTTTACCGCTTGTCCGTTGCCAATTTCGCCACACCAGCGAATAGTTTTGCCCATGGCTTGAAAACAGGGCAGACAAGTCTGAAAATCCGCTTCTTTCCCCCCCACCATAATAGTTAAACTGCCGTTTTTCGCCCCAATATCGCCCCCAGAGACGGGAGCATCGAGAAAACGGAGATTATTTTCCTCTAGCTTTTCCCCAATCATCCTAGCGGCTTGAGAGCCAATGGTACTCATATCCACCACCAGAGTTCCCACCGCTGCCGATTCCACGACACCCCCCGGTCCTAAAATCACCGCTTCCACGTCAGGCACATCCCCGACGCAGGTAAAGACAATCTCGGCATCCCTGACGGCGGCGGCAATACTAGAACAAATGTTCGCATCCGATGCCCTGGCAATGGTTATCCCCGGCGCTTCTGGGGTGCGATTCCAAGCATTGACAGCAAAACCTTGACGGACAAGATTAACCGTCATCGGGGCTCCCATCACTCCTAATCCTAAAAAGGCAATTTTTTGACTCATAATTTTGGTAATCAAGGGAACAGGGTGTGGGGAAGTGGGGAAGTGGGGAAGTG
>NZ_JADEXI010000305.1:0-5661 GCF_015207185.1 Microcystis sp. LEGE 08355
AGATAACTCTCAGAAAATAAATTGATATATCTGTCTGTATGATTCCACCAATGCTCAACAAGTTTTTGCCAGTTAGTTTCTTCAGAACCGGGGCCATAGCCTTATCAGGGTTTAGTCTGACAGGGTTCTTCTGGGTAATTCCCTCCGAGAGCCTCAAGGCCCAGGGTTCTTTGTCCATACCCCAGACTCAACCCGGAACTGGGTTGGAATTTTTGCCCCCCGAACCGCCTAATCCCACCTTTCCTGAAAACACGATTCCCCCTACCGGCTATAGTCCACCGGTTTACTCTCCCAATAATTCCCAATCCCGACAAATTCAGGCCTATCGACTTGATATCGGCGATCAAATTACTGTCTCGGTTCCCGATTTTCCCGAATTTAATTCCACGGGGCCAGTGGATCCCGATGGGAATTTTCTGGTGCCGATTTTAGGGCGTATTCCGGTGCTGGGCTTGACTTTAGACGAAGTGCAAACTAAGATCCGCCTCGAATTGGGGCGAAAATACCTGCGGGAGGAACCGGAAGTGATTGCTGTTTTAACCACTGCTCGTCCCGTCCAGTTAACCATTCTGGGAGAGGTACAGCGACCGGGGTTTTATAATGTTGCTCCTAATACTCCCCTAGCGCAGGTACTTTTGGCGGCGGGTGGCGGCACCCCCAGAGCAGATCTGCGTTCGATCGTTGTCCGTCGGGTTTTAGTCGATGGTACAGTATTAGAGGAGAAACTTGACCTTTATACTCCCTTAGTTAAAGGAGACCGCTTGCCAGATCTGCGTCTGCAAGGGGGCGATGCGGTGATTGTTTCCAAGCTGGAAGTAGGCCAAGAAACGGGATATAATCGCTCCCTGGTGGCTAGAACCACCCTCGCCCAGCAGAATATTACCATCAGGGTTTTAGCTCCCTCACTTCCTTCGGGAATTTCCCTGAGAAATGTTTCGATTCCCAGTGGCAGTACCTTCCTCGATGTGGTGGCTAGTTTACCGGTTTCCGATCGCCTGCGGATTAATGTCAATGAAGTGTCCCTGCTCCGTTTTGACAGTGCCAAAGGGGGAGTTGTTAGTCAAACTTTGAGTCCGATAGCGGCAGTTAGGGGGGATATCTCCCAAAATGTTCCCTTAGAAGATCAAGACGTAATTATCGTCACCCGCACCCTATTGGGGGAAATTTTCGCCGCTTTTAATATCATTACTCAACCCATCCGCGATCTTTCCAGTTTTACCAATACAATTCTCAACATTAGCAATCAATTCGATAACTTACGATAATTGAGGGGCAACTGGCTCCCTTCACTCCTTAACACAACTTCATAAGCTAGGATTTCAAGGGCGAGAATAACTCTTGACCGCTAAAATGTAAAGAATCTGGGAATATATTAAAAAGCTATGGCTCTACCAATTGTAAAACGATTTCTCATCTCGCTAGATCAGAACAAATTTGTGGGAATATTCGTCTTCCTCGTCTGTTTAGGCGGTTCTGTGATCTTTGCTTTCCTACCCGATCCTGAGAAACCCCCCACCTTTTATCGGGCGGTGGGACAATTGGCCTACCGGGTGCCGCCGCCGGCTTTTACCAGTACAGGAACCCAACTGCAAGAACAAGGGCGGGCTATTGATCGCGATTTACTGCTGTCTCCCCGGGTATTGGTCAATGCGGCCAAAAAATTGCAATTTAATCAGGAACAGATGGCTAAAATTCGCGATCAAGATTTAAAAATCACCTTCCCCGGTGAAGTGGAGGGACAAAACAATAATAGCAATCGGTCTCGAGAAACCGACCAACCCCAAGAGGTACTTTTAGAGTTAACGGCCGACTCCCAGTCCAAGGCGGAGTTAATTCTCGAAACCTTGATGAAGGAAATGGTGGAATACAGTCGCTGGCTGAATACTTCCCAGTTACGCGCCCGCATAGAAGCTCTCAGTGTCCGACTCAAAGAAGTCCAAAAAGATTTAACCAGAGCCGAAGAAAAGTTTTATCGCTACATTAGTACCCAGGGTTCAGATTTATTGGCGATTCAAGACGGGAGTTTATTCACCGCTATCACCAGTAGTCAACAGCAACAGCGAGAAATTCGCCTAGAACTGCAAGGCATTCAAGGACAAATTGATAGTCTGAGTAAACAACTCGATTTAACCCCCGATCAAGCTTACACCTCCTCGGCCCTTAGTGCCGACCCGATTATTGCCAGTATCCGAGCGCAGATATTGGATACGGAAGCCCAATTGGAGCGACTAGAGAAGGATTTACGTCCCGAACATCCCACCGTCGTTAAATTACGCAAACAACAGCAAGTTAACGAATCTCTCTTACAAAAAAGAGCCGCCGAGGTGATCGGAAAAGATGGCGTTCTTACCGCTCTTCCCAGCAGTCGCATCCGTCAGCAAAGTAATCTCGATGCCACCCGTCAACAACTAGCGGCTCAATTAGTCACCCTGCAAACCCAGCGCGAGGGTTTAATGAAACAATTAGAGTCCTTGGTGACTCAGGAACAGCAATTACGCTCCCAATACGAGAAATTCCCCGATAAACAGCTACAGCAAGCTCGTTTAACCCAAGCTGTCGCCTTTCAACGGGGTATCTACGAGAATATTCTTAATGCTCTGGTGGATGCTCAGGCCGCAGAAGCGGAAACCGTGGGTAGTCTCACCGTCGCCCAACCGCCGGTTGCTCAACCGATCGAACAGGTGTTTAACCGCAAGAATCGTACCTTGATTCTCTTGGTGGGTGCTGGGTTGGGAACTTTAGCCGGATTGGGTACGATTCTGCTGTTAGCAGTGATCGATGATCGCCTGCACAGTCCCCAAGAATTGCGGGAAGCTTTGGTTAGTCGGGATATACTACTCTTAGGACAATTGCCCATTGTCCGGAATTTAGAGGGCGAGGAAATCGAGCCGATTCTCGCCGATGCTAATGCCAATTATCTCCCCTACTACGAACGTTTACGCAGTACCCTGCGACTTGTTGGCGGCGGCGAAACGGTGAAAGTGGTTGTTGTCACCAGTATTACTGGCGGAGAGGGGAAAACCGCCACTGCCTATAATTTGGCGATCGCAGCATCTTTAGCGGGCCGACGGACTCTCTTAGTAGAAGGAGATCTGAGAAGTCCCTCTAAGGCCGAAGAAATCGGAGTCACTCCCGATCCCAATTCTTTCCGAGAACCCCTACTTTACTACGGGGCAAAAAGTAAATCGATCCGGCTGGCCCCAAATATTGAAAACCTTTCCATTTTGCCTAGTCCCGGTCCGCAAAAACAAGCGGCAGCTATCATTGAATCGAGCGAATTACAATTAATTCTCAAAGATTCTCGCGGCCGTTTCGATCTGGTGATTGTCGATACTCCTTCTCTGTCTAGCTGTAATGATGCTCTTCTCTTAGAAGAACTAGCGGACGGGATTATTCTGGTAACGCGCCAGGGCATAACTCGTTCTAGTCTCTTGAGTGAAGCAACTGACCAGTTAACAGAAGCGGAAGTGAAAATTTTAGGGGCGGTAATTAACTACGTCGATATTACACCGACTCTCAACACCGCCGGGCAGGAACTGCCGCCTTTGATAGTTCCCCCACTACAGGAACAAACAGAGACAGAGGAAGTGAAAGTGGAGGTGTAAATGGGGTTACATTTGACAAAATCTTCTGGCTCGATCAAATTGTGGTTCTTGCCAAGAAAAAGCAAAATGACTGATACTATCTATGCTGGGAAAAGCTAGGCGAATCGCTGCCATTTGCACTTCTAAGGGGGGACGATTGTTATAGGGTTGTCCCCATAAACCCGCTAAAGCTGGGATAACAGGAGTTTGATTTCCCCTGCTTGCCACTACTCTTTTGATCTGATTAACCACACAGGTAGTATCGTTACAATTAGCGTAGGACATGGGATGCCATTCTAGGGAAGGGGGAAAACTATCCCAAGCTTGTAAACGGGAATCAAAACCTTGATTACCCACAAGACGATTCCCATCGGGAAAAAACACTGCTCCGGCGGGAATTCCCTGACGTTCCACTAGGGCAGAAAAATAACTAATATAATCAATTACACCCTGGGCAGCATGGGCAACCGCTAGGAACCAAAGTTCTAATTTGAGGCGATCAAAACGACTTTTAACTGATTGTTTCATCTCCTCTTCTAAGGGGATTCTACCCTGCCAAAGAGGGGCGGTTTCTTGGGGATAAAGGCGATCGGCTTCGACGATATCATGGGGGGAAATTTGACCACGAGTCAGATAGCGATCGATTAAAAATTTGCCCTTATTATTCAATCCTCGATTAATTAAAGCTTGTCGGGATGCGGGACTAAAAATCCATAAATCTTTGACATCATCAGCCACGGAATCGACTCCTGTTCCTCTCGGATAGCGAATATAATCAAATAAAACTCCATCGGGACGACGTTGTAAAATGGCTTCTAGGAGAATTAAATAATCCTGTCGCGCTTGATTACTGTAGGGATCGACAAAAGTTTGGGATCGATCATCGACAAAAGAGGTGCTATCCTGTCCTTTACCATTGCGTGCTAACACCTCCTGTCGCTCGGGTTTTAAGCTATAAGCATAGCCAAAATTGAGGCTAAATAACCAAGCATATACCTTTAAACTGCGTTTATGTCCCTGTTTGATCGCCTGTGCTAATAAATCCACATTTCCAGCACCGGGATTTTTAATCACGCTATCCCAAACCGTGGGATTATTGTTAGGAGGTAACAAGACTTGACCATCGGCAAAAACTTCCAGATAAACTATATTATAACCTTTGGCCACGATGCGATCGAGGATACTTTCTATCGATCCAGGACGGGTATCACAGGAGTAAAGACGTAACCAGATCGCTTGTTCCTGTAACCAGTGTCGGGAACGACAAAAGCGCAATTGTTCAGCATATTTCTGTACTAAAATGTTATATTCTTGGGGGGAAGTTTGACGCAGATTTTCTTGTTGTTTGATTTCCGATTCGGAGAGTTGACAATTATCATTGACAGCGAGGCTAGGGTTAATCCCGAGAGGACTACTCCAGAGGATTATAGCGAGGAAACAGGATAGCGATCGCAGAGAATTGACTTTTTTTAACATAGTTGTTCACGGCAAAAGTAGCAAAGGAGAAATTTCCTTAGTTTGCTATTTTTTTAGCCCTCTTCTAGAACTATAGCAAAAGTCTTAAGTAGGGTTTGCGGCAAAAAGTTTGTTGGTGGGGTTAGGAGACAGGAGACAGGATTTAGTATGAGAGGGTTTCGGAGATTGTCAATGTCCTAACCGCCGATTCGGTTGCGATAACATCTCGAAGGCTCTCCCCCTACTTAGGGTGATCGGCAAACCTGATCTATTGGAGGGCCCAAGCCTTGCGCTCCTACAGTAACGGATTTTGTCCACAATGTAGGGGCGAACTGCGTTCGCCCAAAAGGTACATTATCAAAGCGCAAGTCCCTTAATTGCTCTCACCCCCTTGCCCCCGACGTCGGGGGGCAAGGGGTAGGGCTGTTTCATTCTCCCATCAGAATATCAAAAGTAAAAGCGATCACTGTCTTTGTAAAATGATAAGTGACCGGCAACTTTTAAAACATATGTTGAGCTTAATAGAAAAACTGAAACAAGTCAAGGACTTTCGGAAAGATAAAGGAAAAAGACACCCTTTATGGATAGTATTAGTAGTAATAACACTGGGAACAATGCTAGG
>NZ_JADEXI010000306.1:0-5648 GCF_015207185.1 Microcystis sp. LEGE 08355
GAGGATTTAAACACATCGGGAATGGTTAAAAATCGCAAGTTATCCCGTGCCATATCAGACTTAGGATGGCGTTCTTTCCGAGATATGCTATCGGCAAAATCTGACAAATATGGGCGTGATTTTCGGATAATTTCCCGATGGGAGCCAACGTCTCAGAGATGTTCCTGTTGTGGGAATATCGGCGGTAAGAAAGCGTTAAATATCCGTGAGTGGGAATGTCTTTTTTGTGGGACTTTCCATGATCGAGACGTGAACGCCGCAATTAATATTAAGGTCGCCGGTGGGCAATCGGAGACTTTAAACGGGCGTGGAGGAAAGCGTGAGACTACTGCTAAGGTAGCGGCATCCCGTGAAGCGTCAACCCAGCGGTCGGTCGTTCAATTAAGTTTGTTCGATCTGTAGGGAATCACCGTCCGTTTACGGCGGTGAGGATGTCAATGCGACTTAATCATAAAGTGCGGAATGTGGGTCTTAAGATAGACAACAGAATTTATGTCCGACTACTTAGAACAGATTTTCAGTCAGTTTGAAGATAATCTGTTTATTCCCTTTGCCGACCCCATCCGCTATTTAACCGGAACAGTCGAACATTGTTGATTACTGGTTACTAATCACTGATCACTGAAAAGACTCCCCAACACCCATCTCACTGCCGGGAAAATCGCTATAGAATAGAGAGAAAAAAGAATTGCGAGGAAAAAACTCTGTCTTTTAACCCGATTGTCATTCCCCCTTCCCCGGAAAATCCCGCTCGCTATCTAGTGATCATGCTGCACGGTTGGGGTGCTGATGCCATGGATCTGGCCCCCCTTGCATCGATGCTGGATCTGGCTGATTGTCAATTTTTGTTTCCTAATGCTCCCTTCGATCATCCCCAAGTGCCAGGGGGACGCGCCTGGTATGCGTTAGAAACCTCCGATTATCAAGGTTTAGTCGCTAGTCGTCAACAGTTGCACGATTGGATTATTTCCCTAGAAGCAACTACCGGTATTCCCCTAGAGCGGACTTTTTTGACTGGTTTTTCCCAAGGGGGAGCGATGACGCTGGATGTGGGTTTATCCTTACCCTTGGCGGGATTGGGTTCCTTGAGTGGTTATCTGCACAGTGAACCCCATCCCCAAGGACCACAAAATGTCTTAATTGTTCATGGTAAGCAGGATACCGTCGTTCCTATCGCTGCCGCTCGTCAAGCCAGGGATTTACTGCTTGGTTTGGGGGTTAACGTCGAATATCACGAGTTAAATATGGGCCACGAAATCCCGATTCCGGCGCTGACTATATTACGCCAATTCCTCCGCAATCGTCTGGAAACCGCATGAATAATGCTCGTCAGCTGGCTTTGCTGATTTTACGCGATATCGATCGCTCCTCCGCCTATCCCGATCGCGCTCTTGATCGCCATTTGTCCGCTAGTGCCTTAAATTGTCTTGACAAAGCCTTGACAACGGAGATTGTTTATGGTATAATACGCCGACAAAGAACTTTGGATGCGCTGCTCGATCGCCTGGGGAAAAAAACCGCAGCCCAGCAACCCCCGGATTTACGGCGAATTCTCCATATTGGTCTTTATCAACTGCGTTATCTCTCCCAGATTCCCCCATCAGCGGCGGTGAATACGGCGGTAGAATTAACTAAAATCAGTCATTTAGGCAAATTAGCGGCGGTGGTTAACGGAATGCTGCGGCAATATCTCCGTTTAACTGCTAATGGCGATGATCCTTTAATTTTGCCAGAAAATACCGCTTCTAGATTGGGTATTCTCCACAGTTTCCCCGATTGGTTGGTGCAATTGTGGTTAGATCGCTTTAGTGTTACGGAAACGGAACAACTGTGTCAATGGTTTAATCGCTCTCCTGACCTCGATATTCGGATTAATCCCCTGAAAACTAGCCGAGAAGCCCTAGAAAATGAGTTAGAATCAGCCAATATAACTTTTAATTATCTTAAGTTACCTCTAGCTTGCCGTTTAACCTCTGGTTTAGGCAATATTGAGCGTTTAGAGGGATTTCGAGCCGGAAATTACACCCTACAGGATATTAGCGCCCAATTAGTCACTTATCTGCTCGATCCCCAGCCCGGAGAGACAATTATCGACGCTTGCGCGGCACCGGGGGGAAAAACCACTCATATTGCCGAATTAATGGGCGATCGAGGTAGAATATTAGCCTGTGATCAAACGGCATCCCGTTTACGACAGTTAGAAGCCAATATTAAAAGATTAGACTTAAAAGCGATCAAAATACATCTAGGGGATAGTCGCGATCGTCCCCAGTGGTGCGGCATCGCTGATCGTGTACTAATCGATGCTCCCTGTTCAGGATTGGGAACCCTGCACAAGCGTCCTGATATACGTTGGCGACAAACACCAGAAAATTTACCTGTACTAGCTAAACGACAGGGGGAACTTTTAGCCTCGGCTGCCACTTGGGTAAAACCGAAGGGAATCTTAGTTTATGCCACCTGTACCTTAAATCCGTTAGAAAATGAAAGAGTGATCGAGCAGTTTTTAGCGGCTCATCCCGATTGGAAAATGGCCCCTCCTGACTCTAATTCATGCTTCTCAGAATACTATACAGAAACGGGAGCGATCGAAGTGTTACCCCATCGACATAATCAAGACGGTTTTTTTATGGCTAAGTTAGTCAAGGAAGTGTGAGATGAAAAATAAACAATTACTGAAAATTCTCATCGGTGTTGCCTGGATTGATGGTGTGATTCAACCATCAGAAAGAAGCTATTTACGACAGGTAGCTGTGAGGGAAAAACTTGATGATGATCCAGAGATTAAACCATTATTATCGGAACTAAAACCAGTTAAAACCAGTGAATGTTATCGATGGTTAGAGTCCTATTTAGGGGATAATCCTAGTCCAGAAACCTATCAAGATCTACTAACATCGATTAGCACTTTAATATATAGCGATGACGACGTGGACGTACAGGAAGCAAAATTATTAACCAAAGTGCAGAGTCTTGATCCGACTCACGATAGCCATCGATCAATGTTAGATAAATTAGTGACGGGAATCCAGAAATTGTACCACAAAGCAATTACTGAAAGTAATTAAGGTCTGCTGAAAAAGTTTTTCCTGGGGGTAGGAGTCAGTAGCCGGTCGTCAGGAGTCGGTCGTTTTAGGCTTTGTTGCCCTTGTTTTTTGTACCAAGCGATGTACTACAAGAAGGATAATGCAAGGTTTTTGAACGTCCCAATCCTATTTTCTTGCACTAACATCGGACTTTAACAGGTCAAAAGCTTTATTTTAAAAGGGTTTTACCATTATTCAGCAAACCCTAATTAACTACGACAATTTTTGATTTTTACGAGAGGTCTAATGAGTTAGCCATTGGGCCGTAGTCACCACAAAAATTCCGCCAGCTTTTTTTAAAATAGGCCGAATTTTATCGATCAGACGATTAAGTTGTTCGTCACTATTACAAACCGTCATAATGTAGCTACCACTGTAATCACAATCGAAGTCATCACAGGATAAACCTCGATCGCCTTTTCCCGAAGCATTGCCAAAGACGGTATAACCGGAAACTCCGACAACATCAAGAACGCTTAAGGTTTCTTCCAGAAAAGCATGACTAACAATTATGTCCACTTTTTTGACAATTTGTAGGGAAGGATGAGGGGATTCAAGCATGGTAGTTAAGTACAAAAAGGGACAAGTGAAAGAGAACAATTTTGACAGGAATTATTCAAAACCCGCCGGGCTTTTTAGACTCCACAGCCAATGATTTTGATCATCTCTAGGTACAGAGGAATACCGATGATGATATTGAAAGGAAAAGTTAAAGCCAAGGCCATAGAAACGTATAAACTAGGATTCGCTTCGGGAACAGTCATTCTCATGGCCGCAGGAACAGCAATATAAGAGGCACTGGCACACAAAACAGCGAATAATAAAGCATTGCCCTGTTCAAATCCGAGAACCTTAGCAATGAGAATCCCCACCATAGCATTGATGACGGGAATGAACACCGAGAAACCGATGAGAAAAGAACCAGTTTTGCCTAATTCTCGAATTCTTTTCGCAGCCACTAATCCCATATCCAGGAGAAAGAAAGTTAAAGCACCATAAAAAATCTCTTGGGTGAAAGGTTGTAATTTTTCCCAGCCTTTTTCCCCCGTCAGCATACCAATAATAACACTACCGACTAAGAGAAATACCGAGCCATTTAAAAAGGCTTCATGTAGAACCTTTGACCAAGAAAACGCTTCTTCTTCGCCATTTTTCTCTTTAAAGACTCGCACCAGGATTAAACCCACTACAATTGCCGGCGATTCCATTAAAGCTAAGGCCGCTACCATGTGACCGCCATAGGAAATATGAAGTTTTTCTAAAAAAGAACTGGCGGTGATGAAAGTAACGGCACTAATGGAACCATAGGCGGCTGCGATCGCTGCTGCATTGGCACTATCGAGTTTAATTTTCAGGATAAAGAAAGTGTAAATGGGAACGATGCAAGCCATAACCACAGAGGCAATCAAAGTTAAAGCAATTTGGTTATTGATGCCACTTTCCGCTAGTTCATAACCTCCCTTGAAACCAATCGCCATCAACAGATAGAGAGAAAAGAGTTTAGGCAGTGGTTGGGGAATCTCTAGGTCGGATTTAAAAAATACTGCCAGCATTCCTAAGAAAAAGAACAAAACCGGCGGATTGAGAATATTGAACAGGATTAAGCTGCCATCCATAGGTTTGCGTACATTGAGTTATTTCAATCTATACTATTCGATTTTGAGAATACTGGGGAAATGTTAAGTAGTCGTGCAAAATTAATTTCCTAGTCGAGACTCCGAGACTCCGAGACTCCGAGACTCCGAGACTCCGAGACGGGAGATGAACGTAGGTTGGGCTTCGGCCGTGAGCTTTTGCCGAACGGTTGAAGCATGAAACCCAACGCCCGATTATGTTACGCTACCGCTAACCCATCCTACAAATAATTGTGCCTCCCTACTTAAGATGGGTGATGTTTCAGTGATCAGTGATCACTGATCTTGAAGCCGTCAGCTTTTCTCCCCTCTCCCCTCTCCCTTTTCCCCCTCTACAGTAGACCTTTTGTAAAAACCAAAAATTGTTGCTAGGGTTAGGAGTCAGTAGTCAGTAGTCAGGAGAATTAAAAATGAATAATAATCAGTTAAATGGTCTATTTACACACTTTATGCCATTTAATCCTTATTTTTGCCGTTTTTGAACCCTGAAAAATTAATTATGCAAGAGGTTTAATAATTACTCGCAGCCAGAAATACGTTGGTTACTATCATACTTTGTGCTTTTTGTCAAAAAAACTTTTTTTTTGCAATAAAACTACACAAAAAAAAGATCATCGTTGTGGGTGAAATTGACTGATTTACCCGTTTTAATTAGGATCACCTTCTAGGTGTGGCAAGGGTTTCAATCATTGCTGCCCAAAAAAGCACAAAACAACCCATTATGAAATTCTATCAAATCGCTGTACCCATGATAACGTCGTTGTTAAATAAAAATCTTTCTCAATTAATTCTTAAGAATTTATAAATATTGCGAAATGTTAATTTAAATATTCTCAAGTTTTTGGAGTCAATAAATAATTTTTGCTTATCTTTGTCGAACATTGGGTTAGAAGTCAGGAGTCAGGAGACAGGGGACAGGAGACAGGAG
>NZ_JADEXI010000307.1:0-5629 GCF_015207185.1 Microcystis sp. LEGE 08355
CCCTACACCCTACACCCTACACCCTACACCCTACACCCTTCGTTAATTAACCGTAATAGGGTGGCTCATTGCCCGGTTTCCATTTGATATTACAGCCTAAACTCGGTTTTTGCTCCGTCGGCACCGGTTGACCGGTTAAAACCTTGTCAATGGCGGTGCGCAGATCTTTGCCTGTGACTGGTATTCCATTACTAGGACGACTATCATCCAATTGACCGCGATAGACTAGAATGCGCTGACTATCAAAGAGGAAAAAATCGGGAGTACAGGCTGCCGTGTAAGCTTTCGCCACTTCTTGGCTTTCGTCATAGCATAAATTGAATTTAAAGTCAAGAGTTATCGCCATTTTTTTCAAATTTTCCGGCGAATCATCGGGATATTTCTCCACATCATTAGAACTAATGGCGAGGATGCCCAGATTGGTGTTAGCATAATCGCGACCTAGACGGGTAAGTTCTTCTTGAATGTGTTTAACAAAGGGACAATGTTCACAGAGGAAGATGACTAACAGAGCGGTTTTAGCCGCAAAGCTGTCCAGAGAGATAGTTTCACCCGAAACCACATCGGGTAAGGCAAAACTGGGAGCTTTTGTCCCCAAATCTAACATTGTGGACTCGGTGCGTGCCATAAAGTTTATACTCTTTTCTATAGGGAGGACTGAGATTTTTATAGCATTTCATGCTTCATCGCGCAAATTTAAGACCTTAACCAGCATCAGTAAACAGTAATCAGTAAACATTAAACAGTAATCAGTGAACTGATAAGCCATTGACCTATCTAAATTACTGGTTAGAGCTGCAGTAGTCATAGTTCGCAGTGTCCGCCAATTGTGGAATAAAACTACTACAGAAATTCGCTTCTTCATCAGTAGTTTAGCAGCGGATGCCCAAAAACAGGCCGAGGTGATTCGCAGACATTGGAGTATCGAAAATAGTCTCCATTGGGTACTCTATGTTACATTTAATGAAGATGCCAGTGGGATTCCTCTGGGGTATGGAGCGGAAACACCTTTGTAACCCCTAAATCAGGTTGTATGTCAAGCTATTTTGAAAGCCTTGCTAGAAACCAGTTTTAGGGACAAGTATAATTACTCACTTGCATAAATGAGATGCTCCGGGCAAACGGCAAACTGGCAAATGGCAAACTTACTGGAAAAATCAAATTATGGGAACTTTGCAAGCAAAAAACCACATCCTCAAACCTGTATTCATCATCATATCAGGATTAGCGATTACTCAAACTATCGGCTGTACAACTTTCAATAGCTATCATCAGAAAAATCAAGTAAACGCCCAAACACCTGCAAAACCAGCACCCCAAGAAATTGTACAAACTGGAGAAGTGCGCCCTTTACCCGGTAGTTTAGATAAAATACCTGTTTTTAATAGCAACAGTCCAGAATGGATCAAAAATGAAGGTATTCTACTTTCTACTTTTACACCTAATAACAAAAAAGTTCCAGCCGCACATTTAAACTTTCCCATTCAAGGCAGATTTGATTTATTTGCTCATCATTATACCCACAATCCCAAGGATTTACAAACCTTATATATAGGAGTAATTTTACATAATCCCAGTCAAAAACCTATCACTATTAACATTTTACAAGGTGCGAGTTATTTAATGACAGAAGCACCGTTTGTCACCTTGCAACCCTACATAGAAAATAACGATGGTAAAGCATTTTCTGGACCAGGTGCAAGAGCAGTAGCGGATGTTTTGCGGGGAGTACGTCAAAAAGAATTTCCAGCAAGAATAGTCATTGCTGCTGGGGGAAGTCAAATGTTATTAAACCATCCTATCCCAGTCAGAAATTTAGAAAAACCTGTCAATGGGAGATCCAGTTTTTTCCGATTAAATAGCAGTGGTAAAATTTATGCAGCGAGTTTAGCCATGTTTGCG
This sequence comes from Microcystis sp. LEGE 08355, assembly GCF_015207185.1. Lineage (NCBI taxonomy): Bacteria > Bacillati > Cyanobacteriota > Cyanophyceae > Chroococcales > Microcystaceae > Microcystis > Microcystis sp. LEGE 08355. The sequence continues at coordinate 1,903 of NZ_JADEXI010000307.1, forward strand.
AAAAAAAATGCTGATGGTAGCGAGCGCGCACCCACATTAAAAGAATGGCAAGACTTATTAAATAACGGTAACTTTGCAGGACCAAGAGATAAAACCCCCACACCCCCAGATGCAAAAGGAGGTCAATTAATTTACAGCAGAGTCGCAGGTATATCCGAAGGTGCAACATGGAAAGCAAACCTCACAGACAACACCAAAACCCAAACCCTGACTATTCCCGAACCAGGTAAAACTATTTCTTATCCCATAGCCACTTTACGGGGTGGAAGGTTAGGAACAGAACAAAGCCAAACCGCAAAAATGCTAGTGCGGTATCCTGATACTGCTTACGAAGCACATGGTAACTATGGGGTAGAATATCAACTCAACATACCTTTAACTAATAACACTAATAAAAATCAGACAGTTAGCATCACTTTAGAAACTTCATTAAAAGAAGATAGACTATCTGAAAAAGGAATTAAATTTAGAAAACCATCATTAGACTTTCCCTTTTTCCGTGGTACAGTGCGTTTAAAATATAGCGATGATCAAGGTAAACAACAAACCCGTTATGTACATTTATGGCATAGAACAGGGCAGGTTTTAGATCCTTTATTAAAACTAGATTTAAAACCAGGAACTCAAAGAAAAGTACAATTAGATGTTATTTATCCACCTGATTCTACACCGCCGCAGGTGGTTACAATTAAGACTTTGGAAAATTAAAATAAATTGCAACAGACAAAAATCACTGACTGCCTTGTCTGTTACGGCGAACTGACAGGAGTTAATCTGAGAGGGCGTTGCTGAATCAAGGTATGAATGACAACCTTGCACCCATCCAAAAGTTAGTTTGGGTCTAGGTTTTAAAAATCCCAAACAAGAAGATTCAGATCTCAAATCAGCAACGCCGGTTGAATGGTACTCAACCCACTCTTTCTTTCCCTCCCCGTTTATCTTGACTCTAATCTCGGAATTTAGGAACAGTTTTCTTAGCTTAAATCCCGGAATTAACCTACTGAAACTGATCTGCCCAATTTTCGATCACACGCTGACTTTCGCGAGCAATAACTAAAGCATTATCGGGGACATTTCTAGTGACAGTTGAACCCGCAGCCACGGTGACATTTTTTCCTAATTCCAGAGGAGCCACTAAAACACTATTTGCCCCAGTTTTTGTGCCACTGCCGATCATAGTTTGGTGTTTTTTCACCCCATCGTAATTAGCAGTAATTGTTCCCGCACCAACGTTAACTTTTTCCCCTAAAGTGGCATCTCCCAGATAGGATAAATGGGCAATATTGGTTTTATTGCCGATGTCACTTTTTTTAATTTCAACAAAATTACCGACTCGACAATTAGCCCCAATTTTCGCTTCTCCGCGCAAATGAGCGTAGGGACCGATGCGACAACCAGAATCCACCTGACTATCAGAAATCACCGAAAATAAGACCGTTACATCGCTGCCTATCCGACTATTTTCGATTAAACTCCCAGGACCTATACGACAACCAGAAGCGATTATCGTCTCACCGCGCAGATGGGTTTGGGGTTCGATAATCACATCGGCACTGAGGGTGACAGTATCCTCAATGGTGACACTATCGGGGTCAATTATGGTGACTCCAGCGGCCATCCAATCATCTTTGACTCTAGTTTGCAGGATATCATAGGCGGCGGCCAATTGTTTGCGATCGTTAATGCCGCTAATTTCTAAACAATCCTCCACATCCACAGCCATGACGGGATCGAGAAAATTGACCACATCCGTGAGGTAATACTCACCTTGATCGTTATTGGGCGTTAAATTAGGCAGTATAGCCGCTAATCTTGACCAATTAAAGCAGTATATACCTGCATTAATCCGGTGGTTTTGTCGTTGGGCATCGGTACAGTCTCTTTCTTCCACAATCTGCTTAACGAGATTATTGCCATCACAAAAAACTCGACCGTAACCTTTCGGGTTAGGGAGGTTAGCAGTTAAGAGGGTGGCAGCGTTACCATGGTTTTTATGAATCTGGAGAAGATTTTGCAAGGTTTCGGGACGCAACAGGGGAACATCGCCATTTAAGACCAACAAATCCCCCTGAAAGTCCTCTAAATGGGGGATTAACTGCTGAATAGCATGGCCAGTGCCTAACTGTTCCTTTTGTTCAACAAATTCGATATCCTCAAGATGCTGTAGATTATTTCGCACCTGTTCCCCTTGATAACCGATAATCACCAGTTTTCGCTGCGGATGTAAGGATTCGCTGACATTAAGGACCCGTTCCACTAGCGATCGACTGCCGAGGGGATGTAAAACTTTCGGAAGGCTGGACTTCATTCGGGTTCCCTTACCCGCTGCTAAAATTGCTACCGCTACCATGGTCATGCTTGCCAATATCGTTTGCGACCGAGTATATCGCACTCCGATCCCCTTGGTTGCAAGAATTTTTCCCCTCTTTCATCCTGTGCCAGTTGAGAAACTACCATAAAAAGGTTTTCTTTAAGACATTGTTAAGGTACTATACACAAATTGAAACAATTGAACATAATTAGCACTCTATAGATACCGCTATGACAACTGTACTAACTAAGGAATCCTCCGCCATGAAACAGATTCGCACCACCTACCAAGCTGACCAACAGGTGAAATACCTGCATCTAGAAGCGGAAATCGAGGTACTGCTGCAACAACTGCAAAACCTCAAGCGCAAAAACCAAGAGAATCAAAACCTAAATTAAAGAAAATTTCCCTAAGAATTCTCAAATCCCACCCTCTGATCAGCGAGAAGGTGGGAAAATGTTTTTTGAGAATTCCAGATAGGTGTAGATTAATGATCAATTTTGCCTTACAGCAAGCCTTCGCCCGTCGTCATGCCCTGAAAGTGATCAGTGGGTTAAATAATTTCGATCGCTCGCAGGTTCTCTCAGTAGTTAAAGCCGCTACAGCCGGAGGAGCAACTTTTGTCGATATTGCCGCTAATGCTGACCTAATTGGGTCTGTAAAAGCCTTGACAAATGTACCCGTATGTGTATCGGCCGTCGAGCCAGAATTGTTGGTGATGGCAGTGGACGCGGGAGCCGATTTAATTGAGATCGGTAATTTCGATAGTTTTTATGCCCAAGGACGCATTTTTGAAGCGGCGGAAGTTTTAGCCCTCACCCGTCAAACTCGCGACTTACTGCCCGAAATTACCCTGTCTGTGACAGTTCCCCATCTGCTGCCCCTCGATGAACAGGTGAGACTAGCAGAAGCTTTAGTTAGTCAGGGTGCTGACATTATTCAAACCGAAGGCGGCACTAGCAGTCAACCCCGTCACGCCGGTATTTTGGGACTGATTGAAAAAGCTGCCCCGACTTTAGCGGCAGCCCACGCTATTTCCCACGCGGTGAAGGTTCCCGTCCTCTGCGCTTCCGGTTTATCCATTGTCACCGCTCCTATGGCGATCGCTGCTGGAGCGGCCGGTATCGGCGTTGGTTCGGCGATCAATCAATTGGATAATGAGGTGGCTATGGTGGCAGCTGTGCGCGGTTTAGTCGAATCTCTGCAAGCACAACCGGTCTATATTGGCAACTAGAACAATTTTTGTCTAGATACGACGGAGAAGGGTCTGTTTTCCCTTCTCTTTTTCCCTTTGTAATCAGTTATTTTAGCTGTCAGGAGTCGGTCGTCAGGAGTCAGTATTCAGGAGTCGGTCGTCAGGAGTCGGGAGTCAGGAGTCGGGAGTCAGGAGTCAGTATTCGGGAGTCAGAAGTCAGG
>NZ_JADEXI010000308.1:0-5625 GCF_015207185.1 Microcystis sp. LEGE 08355
CTCTCATTAAGCTGGCGATCGCTGACTAGAGTGTGACACTTCATAATTCTTAGTAATCGCTAAAAGTCTTACTATACAAGGGCTAGAGCAACTTTTGATTTCAACGACTAGGGTGCGGAATGTGGGTTGTTATCAGCTTTGCAAAACAGGATTTAGGATCAAAAATAACCTAGAAGCACTGTCCCAATAGAAAACCTAAGCCACCTAACGGTGAAGTTAGGTGTACTTTCACAACTGATATCTTTAAGAACGCTTTTCTGGGTTCTAATATGGACCTAGTGGGACTTAGGCGTTTTCTGTCAGCAAAAAAGGCTCAAACCATTACGGGACAAAGGGTTAACCTCGATTTATGATTTTCCTTGATCTATCTGGGTTTCAGCGATTGTGAGCTTCTCGAAGTAAATCCCAAGCGGGGATGGGAGTTGAGGCTTTTATCGATTTGTTTTTTGTCTAAGTCCCACTATGACTTGATTATAGCTAAAAAAAGTTCGGTTTTGTGTTTAAGTCCCATTAGACTCACAGCTTCAATAAATGAGCATGGTGCGTTCCCAAAAATCTATTGGTGGAGCAGTAGGACTTGCATCAGGGAACGCACCCTACAGCTACAGCTAATTACTATTACCTGCTATTTATTACAATATGCTACTGCGACTTTAAGAATGTTTTATGTTTAAGACCATACAACATTTTCAATCGGATTTCGTACATCAAATCTGTCACCAACTTCTTAAATCTAGTATAGACTTTCTGGTCAATCCTCTCCTCTGGTGCTAAATCACCTCCATGAGCTACAGCATTGCGTAACCGCAGAAATAACTCTAAGGATTCCTTTAAATTAGGATTCGGATGTGCATAATCCTTCCAATGTTCTGGAAACTTTTCAAGTGCAAAGCTTTTGAGTAATTTGTTTAAGACGTTGAAACCAACATTACTCTCGGTATTAACAACTCTTGAAAAAGTGCAGCTATCCCCAGCGTGAAACTGTTTAAGTAAAGCAAAAAACCTTACTTTTCTATTGTCATTTGTAGGATATTCCTTGAACTGTTTAAAGGAGTTTTCCATGTGGTGAATAACTATTTCATCGCAAAAATCATGAAGATCTCTGCCAACCTTATTAAGTTCATCAATATAGAGGTTGAAAGATTTTTGGATAAAGCTTTCCCATAAAGAATAAATCATCGATATTGATTGAGTTGAGAAAATGTCTTGATGCTTTGAAGATAGAGAGTACCTTCTCGTAAAAATTGCTCTCTCAATTTCGAAAAGAACAGATATTCTCTCCTCAATAATCTCTTGCAATGCCCTATCAAAATCATCCATAGCCTATTGCTAAGTTTATTATTGAAAAATTTCATCTACTCTTTTAAGACGATTTCTAATCCGACTTCTACTATTAGAAGCGGTTCCAGAATACCTTTTGAAGTCGTTGTCACTTTTTAATTGTGTTATCTTTGATTTCAAAAGTTCAAGGTCTTCAGCATACGTCTCGATATTTTGAGCAACTCCGATTAATATCCCCTCAAAATAAGCTGGAACAAATAAGTTTCTCTCGTTTCTAAATATCTTGTTGTCTTCTATTTGGTAAATTAACTCTAAAACTCTCATGATGAGAGATTCATAAACATCATAGTCAAAATTAGCGTTCTGAACAGTTCTCTCCATAAAATCGTTTAAAAACTTCTCCATATTTTCATTAACATTTTCAGCATTTTTGTAGAAAGCAAAAAACCTAAGAACTAATTCTTGATCATATAATTCATTAAGTTTGCCATTACTTAATTGAGTAAGAGATTTGAAAACTGTGCTTTGACTAACTTTTAGTAAAAGCTCGTTAAGTCTAGGATTAACCCCTCGATAAATTGCATTTCTTATCTCCTGTGGAGTTAATTTTGAACCTCCAGAGTTGAGTCTTTTGAACAACTCATACTTCATGGAAGTACTACTTTCCCCTCTCAGAATTTCAACTCTACAAACAGCCCTTTTCAAGTTTATTTTTAGATTTGGTGGAAGATTATCAATATTAAAGCCTTGCAAGCTTTTGACCAATCCTCCTTCTTGCAAAGTCCATTTATTTATAGTTTTTATCCCTCCAGTTTCTTCCCCGCTTTCCTCATCAATTTCTTCTTCTTCGACTCCTGATCTGTCTATATCTTCTTGATAGTCAATTGTCCATCCACTACATTTTAGTTCACCAAAAAAACTTATGAAAGTAGAAACACGTTGCAATCCATCGACTAATTCCCATACACCGTTTTTATCCTCGGCCACAAATATTGGAGGAATTGGAATCGAGAGTAGAATTGATTCTATAAGTGCAGTTTTTTGTGCTTCTGACCATCGGAATAATCTCTGATACTCTGGTCTAATTATTAATTCATTATTTTTGTATAGGTTGATCAACTCCCCAAAAGAAATGTCAAGTCTATCAGACGACAGCCTTTTTCTCTCATCTGAGACTGCTTTTTCGAGTTCGGCTACTTTTTCTGCTAAGGCTACTTTTTCTGCAAGGTTTTCCATATTACTCAGGCTTAGTATGCTTTTCCAAGTATAACAAGCTAACAATGGAATTGATGACGACTCTGTGAAAGAGAGAACTCAGTTTTTAACAGCCTAACTATCAATTATACCGCTCCCTGCGGTCCCACACCCTCCTCTATCCTACTATCCCACTTCCATCAGTTAAACACCCCCTCAATTTGGGCATAATTACCGCATTTCTACAGCCAAACGTCTAGTGGTCTGTCAATCTTGAAATTGTGGATAGGGGAATGCTGCCCAATTATTCGCCCCCAATCCCTCAAAATCACCTTGACAGACCCATAGAATCGCCCTTAATTTTTGTGGATTACCAGTCCCTAACTATATTCTTCTCCGACACTGAGATTAAAGAGCATTTGCAGGGATTGTAAACAGCGCTTACGCGCTTCGATATCCTGTTGGGCGCGCAGTTGTACCATGGGTTCGTGAAGGATTTTATTGACGATACCGCGGGTCATTGCTTCGATAACTTCTTGGTGTTTTTCGGCGAATTCCGTCCCCAAACGGGAGAGGGCCTTTTCTAATTCCTGTTCGCGAATATCTTCAATTTTGCTTCTTAAACAGCTAATTGTCGGTACAGTGTCCAAAGAACGCCACCAAAGCTCGAAAGCTTCCACTTCCTGCTCTAGGAGTGCCTCTGCTTCCCTGGCCATCTGACGGCGACTTTCCTGATTGGCGGCAACCACCGCTTTGAGATCATCGACGTTAAAAGCTTGCACTTGTGCCAATTCCTTCACGTCGGTGTGGACGTTACGGGGAACGGAAATATCGATTAACATCAGCGATGTAGCAGTAATCGTCACTTCTGTCAATAAATTTTTAGTTAAAATTGGTTCCGTGGCTCCGGTACTGGTGAAGACGATATCCGATGCCGCTACCGTAGCCATCATCTCTTCTAAGCCATATAGTTGCAGCGGTAGGTTAGGAAATTCACGGGCCAACTCCTGGGCCCGTCTTTGGGAGCGATTGACGATCGCAATTTGCTGAGAACCCTTAGCCAGAAGATGAGTAACTAATAATCGGGACATTTTCCCTGCCCCGATAATAGCGATTTTTTTGCTGCTGAGGTCTGTCACCTTAGCATGGGCTAACTCCACCGCCGCCGAACTGATCGATACGGCTCCCGTGCCGATGCTGGTTTCCGTGCGGACGCGTTTACCGGCAGTCATCGCTTGTTTAAACAGGCGATCGAGTAATTGACTAATAGTATTGTACTTTTGAGCTAATTTATGGGTATTTTTAACTTGAGCGAGAATTTGCCCTTCCCCGAGGACAAGACTTTCTAAACCGGCCGACACCCGGAGCAGATGACGGACAGCATCCTGATGCAGTAGGGTAAACAGATAACGACGCAGGACATTAAGGGGAATATGTCCGATTTCAGCGAGAAACTGGGTAATTTCCACCACGCCCTTTTCCGTATCCGTAACCACGGCGTAGATCTCCAAACGGTTACAGGTGCTGATAATAGCCACCTCTTGGATGTGGGGATAACCCTTGAGGTGGGTAAGAGCGGACTCGATTTTCGCTTCCGGGATACTCAATTTTTCGCGAATTTCCACAGGGGCTGTCTTGTGACTCAAGCCCACTACAGCAATATTCATTTATGTTCTCCTACAAATGTTGCTCAGGCTACAAAAATTATTGATAAAGATCAGTGCGTTATGTCTCTAATTGTTGCAATTTAGTCCCCATCGGGATGCAAATAAAAGATGTTTGAAAAAAAACTTTATATATTTTTACCAATGGGGGCGAGGTGAGCCATGGCCACCCCACCCGGTCAGAGAATTATCTCAGTTGAATGTATTTGGGTTGGTCGAACAGGTGAACGGTATCGACAAAGCGAGCGGTTTTCGATTGGGTGGAGATAACCAAGCTTTGGGTACGAGCGCCACCATGGAAGAAGCGTACCCCTTCCATCAGGGTGCCGGGGGTGATCCCACAGGCGGCAAAGAGGACGGTTTCGCCACTGGCTAATTCTTCGCAACCGTAAACGCGATCGGGATTGGTGATGCCCATTTCTTGCAGACGAGCGATATTACCCTCTCTGCTTTCGCCGATTAAACCGGTTTTGACCACTTCGGGATCATAGATTAATTGTCCCTGGAAGTGACCCCCCAGACAACGCATAGCCGCCGCCGAGATTACCCCTTCCGGAGCGGCACCGATACCCATGAGAGCATGAATATTAGTTCCCGAAAAAGCGCAGGAAATAGCGGCCGATACGTCACCATCGCTGATCAGACGAACTCTCGCCCCAGCGTTGCGGATTTCTTGGATTAATTCCTTGTGACGGGGACGATCCATAACTACTACCACCAGTTCTTCGATCGAACGATTGAGACAATCGGAAAGAACTTTCAGGTTTTCCGTCGCCGATTTATTAATATCCACATGACCTTTAGCTGCTGGGGGAGCCGCTAATTTTTTCATATAAAAGTCAGGGGCAGCGAATAATCCGCCTTTTTCGGAGATCGCTAACACGGCCATAGAACCATTTTGACCGTAGGCAACCAAGTTAGTGCCTTCGCAGGGATCGACGGCGATATCGATTTCGACTAATTCGTCGGGATTACAATATTGTTTGGCATCAACTTGGGTACAGATACCCACTTCTTCGCCAATATAGAGCATGGGAGCTTCGTCTCTTTCCCCTTCTCCGATAACGATGCGACCGCGCATATGGATTTTATTCATCCGTTCGCGCATCGCTTCCACAGCGACGTGATCGGCGGTATTTTTTTCACCTTTACCCATCCACTTGGAGGAAGCAATGGCAGCCTGTTCGACCACTTCGATAATTTCTAACCCTAGCGTACTTTCCACTCGATGATCCTCCCTACAGCTGATCTATGATTTATCTAGTGAGTTTGTTTCCTTAACAGTCAAAAGTCTATCACCAGACGGGGATCATTCTTAAGTTTTTATGCAGATCATCTGGAGGAGACTGGTATTGTAAAGTTTTGTAAAAAATATATGCAAATGACTGCAAACAACTGCTAATATGGTTAGTACAAGTTTACATTGCAGTTCACATGAAACTATCAGATTATGCTAAGAAAAAAGGGATCAGTTATGACACTGCTT
>NZ_JADEXI010000309.1:0-5623 GCF_015207185.1 Microcystis sp. LEGE 08355
CTACTAGCTAAATGGGCCTGGGCTGCATCTTCAAAGATAGTCAGATTATGGCTGCGGGCAAAATCCTCTAATTTTTGGGGTGATACCATCTGTCCGTACAGGTGTACGGGTAGAATGGCGCGGGTGTTGGGGGTAATTTTTTGGGCGGCCGCCGCGAGGTCAATTAAGGCCGTATCGAGGTGACAATCAACTAAAACTGGTTTGGCCCCCGCTTGAATAACACCCATGAGAGTGGCGACAAAGGTATTAGCGGGGACTAGCACTTCATCCCCGGCACCGATGCCGTAAGCTTGTAAAGCCAGGGCAAGAGCAGCAGTGCCAGAAGCTACTCCCACAGCATACTCGACTCCGCAAGCTTGGGCAAAGGCGGTTTCAAATTCGGCTAAAGCTTGGCCTAAAACAAAATCTCCTCGGTCGATAACTGTTTGGATTGCCTCGGTAATTTTTGCTTGTAGGGGCTGATTTTGCCAAGTTAAATCAACAAAGGGAACTTTGATTAAATGGGAATTCATCTATTGCTTGTTTAGGGAGATATTATTAAGTATTCAAGAGACTAGCATAGGTTTGATCAAGTTGTCTAGATTTGTAGGCTCTCTTGTCCTTGTGTTCTTTGTGCCTCTGTGGTTTATCCTTAATCCTTCTGGGATAACCTGAGAAAAAGTATAGGCTAGGCTAGATTCTAACCCAGCTAAACCAAGAGAGCCGATTGGTATTCAGGGGGTTTGGCCTTGACTTGGCCAAAAGAATTAAGTTGACTGCCTAGCTATTTATTTTTGCCGCCAAACTTTGAAGATAATTACTAAGTGGGTGGGTGGAATTAAATATAAGATGAACGTAGGTTGGGCTTCGGCCGTGAGCTTTTGCCGAACGGTTGAAGCATGAAACCCAACGCCTCAAAGGATTTAGTATAAGAAGTTAAGAACGGGAAAAGGCCAAGAGTTTTCCCGGTTTGATAAAAAGAGAGATTAATATTAAATATTTGTAAACTTTTTTGCCTAAGTTACTTTTCTGTGGTATGCAAATCTTTACTGCTCCGATTCGGGGGTTTCTTGGGGGGTGTCATCGTTGTTGGTTTTTGGTTCTTGTCCTTTAAAAATCGTGATAGATCGCCAAAAACCCTCTAAAAACTGATTGAAGGTCGTTTCATTGATTTTACCCGTCCAGAGCAATAACACAATCACAATAAGAGCAAAGATAAAAATAATTGTCAAAACGCTGGTAATATGCTTTGAATCTGGCACAAAATGGGCAAACACCGCAACTATACAAGCAACCACAGCGAAAACCAGCAACAAAGCGAGACTAGGTTTCAGGAGATTGGGAGTTTCTGGCGTTTTGGGACTCATAGGACGATTTTCTCGGCTTTTGCGGCTACGTTCCTCCTTTATATCGAGATCTCTTGCTCTTTCTGTCTTAGATTCCACCCCTTCTAAGATATCGCGGATATTATATTTGCCGCGCAAACCGGGGAGAGTTGCTTCGACGATACCTTGGCGATCGAGTTTTATCAGATGGAGATAATCGACGGGAACTTCTACCCCGGTGGGTTTTTCCCCTTGCAATTCTCGAATCACTAACTTTTCCTGTACGGCTAAATTAGGGATAGTAGCGTGAATTTTATCAAAATCTGTCTTAATAATAGCTAAAAGCGCACTAGCACGGGAACCCTGGGCTTTTATGCTGATATAGTTATCTTCCTCGTCGGCACGCACCAAAGCTTTATTAAGATCCATTGTCAGAACCACACCACTACGCCAACGCATGGTTTTATAGATCATCTGGTGATTACGGACGATAAAGCGGGAAATAATGCTACCGGGCAGGATATCATAACGGTACTGGAAGTGTAAAGGTGCGTTTTCGTAGATATCCACATCCGGTTCATCGATGGGTAGAAGATCGGTGATTAGATAGCGATCGGGACTGTAACCATCAAGGGGAAAACAGAGTTCAAATTTTCCCATCAAATCCATCAAAAATCGGCGTTTATTTTCGGGATAACGTTGGTTTTTTTTGAGAATATCTTGCAGATCTGGCAGTGAAAGAATGCCCTTTTTTTGCACCATCAAATCGTGATTATTGAGAATATCATAAACACCGCTAGTTACCCATTCCGGGTTCAGGACATTGGTTTCATTCAGTCGCGGATCATCTTGGTAGTTGAGGACAATACCGAGATCGTGGAGAAACTGCACTAAACTTTTTTGATCGCTGGCCTCTTTAATCTCGGCTGTCTGACACATTTCCTGATACTTTTCGTAGGAAATAAAGTCATAACTCTCTTGCATCGCTTCTAGTTGAGTTTTGATCTCAAACCAACTATTAGGCAATAAATCTTTGATATGGGGAATAGCATCGATTTGAGAGGCGATTTCCTGCACAAGTTGCTCGATTCCCACACCGGTTTTACAGGAAGTGGCGATTAGCTTGGTGATTTGGGGATATTTTTTCCGGAGGGTGCGGATCTTAACTTGCGGGGGATTTTCATCGGCACAATTACCCACGATAATCACGGGAGAATTGCCTCCGTAGGTTTCAATGAGTTTTAACCAGTATTCCAGACGGTTTTGCTGTTCATTTTTGCGGTTGTCGAGGACAAGCAGATAAAGACTGCGTTTAGTCAGAAAAAACTGATGGGTGGTTTGCATCACTTTCTGACCGCCAAAATCCCAGATATTGAGGCGAATATCGGGTTTTTGGGGCAGTGGCCACTTTTCAATATTAATGCCGGGGGTCTTGGGTTCTCCGGAATTAAAGGTATTGTGCAGTAACCGCTTTAACAGGGAAGTTTTCCCCACATCCCCCTCCCCCACCAATAAAACTTTAAGCTCATTAAGAGGGCGTTTTTCCCCTTTATGCTTGAGATAACTAAAAATCGCCTGCGGATTGCCATCATCCCATATTGTTTTACCCCATCCCTGACGAATAATTTCCGGGGGAACGTTGGTAATCGGGTTATTTTCGAGGACTAATCGCTTCAGGTTGACTAGGTGAAGGTGAGCAAGCGCTTCTGGTATCTCCCTGATTTGGTTATTGTAGAGATAGAGGTATTGCAGGGAGGTGAGGTGAGCGAGCGCTTCTGGAATCTCCCTGATTTGGTTATCGCTGAGGTCGAGGATTTGCAGGGAGGTGAGGTGAGTGAGTGCTTCTGGTATCTCGCTGATTTGGTTATCGCTGAGATAGAGGACTTGCAGGGAGGTGATGTGAGCGAGCGCTTCTGGAATCTCCCTGATTTGGTTATCGCTGAGGTCGAGGCCTTGCAGGGAGGTGATGTGAGCGAGCGCTTCTGGAATCTCCCTGATTTGGTTATTGCTGAGGTCGAGGAATTGCAGGGAGGTGAGGTGAGCGAGCGCTTCTGGAATCTCCCTGATTTGGTTATTTCTGAGGTTGAGGTATTGCAGGGAGGTGAGTTGAGGGATTTCGGGGGGAATTTCTGTTAAGTTTTTGTTGGACAGATCCAACTTCCCCGCTCTTTCGTCCTTTGCCCGTTGAATTAACTCTAATACTTCCTGTGCTGTCATTGACCATCCCCCCGCTACTATATTTACTCCATTTTGGCAAAAGATCCAGTTAATGCCACTGGTTGAGACCTCATCAGCTTGAGTTGAGTTTCTGGAGAGTGAACTGAAAACTCGCATCTGATGACCGATAACTGAGTGACTAAAGTTGAGAATTCCCTTAAGATAAAGTAAATAAGTGTAAAGAAACTGAAAGTTAGCCTACACCCTTGCTGAAAAAATTCTCATTGTCTAGAAGTGCTATGCTCAATCGTTTTTGCCGAGGAATCTCGATCGCTCTTGTCATTGGTGTCATTAGCTGTCTGGGTTGGATTATCTGCCCAAATCAAGCTCTAGCGGTGAATAATCCCGAATTACTGCCCAATCAAGCCACTCCGATCGTTGATTTAGCCAATTATCTACCCGCAAAACAGGAAGAGGCATTAATCCGAGATATCGAGACATTTCAAGGGGAAACCGGCTGGAAAATGCGAGTTTTAACCCAATATGACCGCAGCCCCGGCCGAGCAGTGATTAATTTCTGGGGATTGGATGATAAAAGTATTCTCCTAGTGGCCGATGGTCGCGGCGGTAATCTACTATCTTTTAGTATTGGTGATGCCGTCTATGAATTTTTACCCCGCACTTTTTGGATCGAATTACAGGCCCGTTTCGGTAATATGTATTTTGTCCGGGAAAATGGCGAAAATAATGCGATCGTACAATCCTTAGACACGGTAAAAGGCTGTTTAGTTAAAGGTGGTTGTGCGGTGGTCCCCGGTTTACCGAGGGAACAGTGGATTTTAACTTTAATTACCTCAATTGTCGGCGGTTTAGTCTTCGGTTTTGCCGGTATTCCCCGCAAAGAAGGACAGGTTTTCGCTTGGCAATGGGTTTTAATTGTCTCTCCCCTCTGGTTTATCCTCTTTGTTGCTTTTGGCATCGGACCAGTGGTTACTCGCACCAGTGAATTACTGCCCCTTTTCCGCAATTTAATCGGTTTTGCCCTTGGAGTTTTAGTCGCCTATCTTTCCCCTCGTTTTAATTCCCTCAACGCCTCAAAAACCTAAAAATTAGCGGCTTTTCAGTGATCAGTAATCAGTAATCAGTGAAAAGAAAGTAGCGAAGTTTTTACCTATAACTGATACCATTTTTCACAAGTAAGCTAAGACGTATTTAAACTGCTTATTCTTGGATTAGCCGAATCTCCTCCAATCCCCCTTGCCCCCCCGATGTCGGGGGGGTTGGGGGGGTAAGATACCTGCCAAGAATAAAGAAAAATGGTATGATAGCTGACGGCAGCCCCTCATGGTTCGATCGATCTAGCTCTGTTACAATTAGAAACATTGTGGAGTGAGTGAGATAACGTTTATGTGGGTCAATACTCAAAGTGAGATTATTAGTAAGGTTTTGCCGCCAGCAGTACGTCTGTTCTTGAGAACACAAGTAGAACAGATAGAAGATTTAGAAATGCAGCTGCAAGGTCATGATCGGCAAATTTTGCGCGGTTACATCCCCGGGGTATTTTTAGCCGTAGGAAAAGCGATTTATCAGGGTTTACATCTAGGTAAAGCGCAATTAAGAGGGGAAAATATTCGTCTTAATATCGGGCAGGTTTTGCGAGGGAAACCCCTAAAAATTTTGGAACCTATTCGGGTTAGCGGTGAGGTGGAAATTAACGAGCAGGATTTAAATAATTCGATCGCCTCGACTATTTTAGTTAATGCTTTTGCCGATTTACTAATTTTTTCCCTAGAAAATAACGGAATTGTTAACGCCAGAGAAATTATCTCACAACAGCGTTTTAACTGGAAAAATGTTCTCCTAAATCAGGGTTATTTCTCTCTTCTCGGCCATAGAGAAACGGGTGCGGAAGTAATTTTTAGCGCTGATATTACCTTAAAAGATGCCCGCACTTTAGGGATTAGTCCCCGACAATGGCAAGGTTTAGCCCCAGATTTATCTATTGATTTGCAACCCTTTACCGTCGATTTAGGCAAAGATGTGGAGATTAAATCTTTTATTCTCGAAGATCAAACTCTTTTCTGTCAGGGAAGTTTTTTGATTTTACCTTAACAATAAACGGGATGATTCTGGTGGGTTAACTTAGTTTAACCCCCCTAATT
>NZ_JADEXI010000310.1:0-5600 GCF_015207185.1 Microcystis sp. LEGE 08355
GTGTAGGGAGAATAAATAAAATAATCTCCTATCTCCTGACTCCTGACTCCTGACTCCTCAAAACCTAAGACTCTGTACCTCACAACTATGGAAATTGCTATAATCGGCTCACATCAGACTTTAAACCTCTAGCTTGATGATGAGTTTTCTGATCAATATCTTTTTGTGGTTCGTGTTAGACTTACTCAAATATCAGTCTAACACAGAACAAAATCACCTCTTCGCCTGTATTGCCTTGTCCTAGTTGTGGTTCTCACCATACCATCAAGAGTGGTTCTATTGATAAGGGGAAACCCAAACGTTAATGTTAAGAATGTGGTGGCCAGTTTGTCAGCAATCCCACTACTAAAACTTTATGAACACACCCGAATTAGCCATTGCTACCGTTGGTTTAACCAAACAATTTGACCGCCATGGGGCTGTTAATCAAGTGGATTTACAGATTGAAGCGGGGGAAGTTTACGGGTTAATCGGTCCAAATGGAGCAGGAAAAACCACTTTAATTAGGATGTTAGCGGCAGCGGAAGAACCGACAACGGGAGAAATATATCTGCACGGAGAACGTCTTTTAAGAGATGAGAGTAATCCCCGTCTGAAAAGAAATTTAGGTTATCTACCCGATAATTTTCCCCTCTACGATGACCTAAATGTCTGGAATTATCTGGATTATTTTGCCCGTCTTTATCATATCCCTCGCTCCCAACGTCATCGCCGAATTTATGAGGTTCTAGAACTGGTACAATTAACCAATAAAAGCCATAATTTGATCGCTACTTTATCCCGGGGGATGAAACAACGTTTAAGTTTAGCCCGAACGATTATCCATGAACCTTTAATTTTACTTCTCGATGAACCGGTTTCTGGATTAGACCCGATCGCTCGCCTACAATTTCGTGAGATTATTAAAGTCTTACAATCGGCAGGTATGACTATTTTAATTTCTTCCCATGTCCTTAGTGATTTAGCGGAACTTTGTAGTTCTGTGGGTATAATGGAATTAGGTTATCTAGTGGAAAGTACCTCTTTAGAGGAATTAAATCAACGTCTAGCCGGTCAATACTTGCAGATCACGACTCTAGGCAATTTAGAAGCCTTAGAAACCGCTCTTAAACAATGTGTTTTTGTGGAAAGTTGGCTAAGAATTATTAATACTAATACTCTCCGGGTTAAATTTACGGGAACCCTAGAAGATAGTGCCGAATTGTTGAAATCTTTAGTAGTTTCTGGTCTGACCTTAAGCGAGTTTTATACTTGCTGCGAAGATTTAGAAACTATTTTCCTAAAACTGGGACATCGACAGGCATCTTAAGGGGAAATAATAACTTTCAATCTAACTAGATAGTAACTTTTCGACTAATTTAATTTGCTCCTGACTAAAACCCGCTTCCTTCAGGTGTGCCAGAAACCATTTTTGTCGATAACGAACGTCTAAATCCCTAGCCTTTCTATAGGTATCCTGCGCTTTTTTACTATCACCTTGATCTAAATAAATCATTGCCAAAGCCACAAGAGGATGGGGATTATTTGGCTCTAATTTAACTGCTTTTTTAGCGTTATTAATAGCTGAATCAAAATCTTTTAGGCGATGATAGGCGAGGGATAAATTATAGTAGGCGATTTCATTATCGGGTTTTAAATTAGCGGCTTTAGTATGAGTGACCACAGCTTTTTCAAGATGACCAACGACAAGATAAACAATACCCAAAGCATTATAAGCAGCCACATGATCGGGAGCAATTTTAATCGTTTCCTCTAGGGTTGTTTGTGCCGCTAAAGGTTGTTTAGCGAGGTGTTGTGTCCAACCTAAAATTACTCTCCCGTCTAGATGATTGGGGTTTAACTGTACCGATTTTTTTAAAGCTTCAATACTTTTGACAAAATCTCCCTGTTGACGATACTGTAATCCCAATTGACGATAACGATTAGCAGCTTTAATGTCTGATGCGGAAATAATCGGACTGGGAGAAGGAGAAATGATTATCTTAGCCGTCGGTTCTTTTTTAATAGGAGAGGGAGGACTACAGCCCCAAAAAACCGGGGAACTAAACATGATCAAGATAGTCAGGATTCGATAACTATTCATGGGACAATTAATACCAGTCCAATTGTTAAGGGTGTCATCAAATTATGAATTATTCCCCCGAATCCGTGCAACGGCTGCTCGATTCCAATGATTATGGCGATCGCTTATCGGGAGTTAACCAACTGCGTTATTTAGCCCCAGAAATCGCCTTCGAGATGTTACAGCCTTTAATTAACGATAGTAACGCTAGGGTGCGTTATTCGGCGGTAAGTCAGCTAGATATCCTCGGTCGTCAGAATCTCGATCTGGCCTTAACTATTCTACGCGATCGTTTGTTAAATGATCCCGAAGCAGACGTGAAAGCAGCCGCGGCCGATGCGATCGGGGGGTTAAAATTAACGGCAGCCTACGATGATCTGGTGGCTGTCTATCAACAATCCAGCGACTGGTTAATTCAATTTAGCATTGTGGCCGCTTTGGGCGAATTGGGGGAACCCCGGGGCTTTGAACTGCTGGAAATCGCCCTTAACTCCGATAATGAATTGGTAAAAACGGCCGCCGTTAGTGCTTTTGGGGAACTAGGCGACCCTCGCGCCGTCTCTTTACTCGTTCCCTTGGCTAATGATGATGACTGGCAACTGCGCTATCGTCTCGCTCAAGCTTTAGGCCGCTTAGGGGGGCAAGATGCGATCGCTGTTTTGACCCAGTTAACCAGCGACAAGAGCGCCCAAGTCGCCCAAGAAGCCCGCAATAATCTTGTCCAAGGGTGATGCAGAATAGTTGATTTTTGTCAATACTATTTACAACAAACTTTAATTAAGAATCGTTAACAAAGGTAAAGCGATGAAACAATTTACCCGTTTAATCTTGCTCGTCGGTCTTCTCGCGGGGGGCTGTTTCTCCCCCTCAATTGCGATCGCTGATAATCCGGCGGGGGCAATCGTGAGCAAGGATTCACAGGTTAACGAACTACTGCGTCAAGCGCGGCAATTGGTCAAAAATGGCAATTATGGGGAAGCTATAGCCGTTTACGAGCGGGCTGCCGCCCTTGATGGCAATAATGCCAGAATTTTCTCCGGGATTGGCTTTTTACAAACGCGGCAAGGGGATTATAACGCCGCCGCCCAAGCATACCAAAAAGCTTTAAGTCTCGATCCGAGTAATCCTGACTTTTTCCATGCTCTCGGTTATAGTTTGGCTAATATCGGCGATTATGAGAATGCAGCCACCGCTTACTACTACGCTATCCAAATAGAACCGAAAAACGTCCAACACTACCTTGGTTTAGGGGTGGTATTATTACGGCAAAAAAACTATGCTAAAGCGGGCGAAGTTTACCAATGGGTTTTAGCTCTCGACCCCAATAATCAGCAAGCCCACGAAATCATGGGCAAAGCCTTGATTGAACAGAATAAAAGCAGCGAAGCCCTCGATTTTCTCCAAAAATCCCTGCAAAGATTCCCTAACAATAGTGAATTAAGATTGCAACTAGCCAGCCTTTTGCTTAAACAGGGCGATTTAAATGGCGGAACCCAAATTTTAAAAGAAATAGAGCGACAAAGTGCTGGAAATTTTTTAATTCAGCTAAAAATAGGGATTTTACTTGAAAAACAAGAGCGTTTTGACGAGGCTCTTCCCTTTTATCGTCGGGCTGTTTTCCTACAACCCCAATCTTTGGAAGCACAAGCGGGAATCGGTCGCATCCATCTGGCCAGAAAAGATTATCTTGCAGCAATTATCGCCTATCAAGATTTGGCCAAAATTGCCCCCAATAACGCCGATGTCTATCTTAATCTCGGTCGGGCCTACGCGGGCCGGGGACGAAAAAGAGAGGCAGCGGAAGCTTTTCAGCAAGCGCGAGCGGTTTATGTGCTGAAAAATAATCAATCCGGCCTGGAGGAAGTGGATGCCCTGCTGAAGAAATTGGTTGAGTAAAACTAGATCAGTTATCAGTTATCAGTTATCAGTTATCAGTTATCAGTTATCAGTTATCAGTTATCAGTTATCAGTTATCAGTTATCAGTTATCAGTTATCAGTTATCAGTTATCAGTTATCAGTTATCAGTTATCATACTAAATCCAGTTATTAAAAACTGATTATCTATTCCCTCTTTTGCCTTTTGCCTCTTGCATGAGTGCCTGTCCTCATAAGTATCCTATACTCAACGGATTTAGTATCGGTTATCAGATTTGAGTTTTCAGTTCACTGATGACTGTTTAGCGATTTAAGGAGTGATTTAGATAGTCAATAGTTTATTCCCAATCGATCGGCAGCCATTGATTATCTAAAACCTGTTCGAGATTAAAAATTATCTGACTGGGTAAACCGCCAGGGGATAAACCCATTTTTTTCCGGACGGCCTCTAAAGCTGTATGGTAGGATGGCTCAAAAATCTCCCGAAGATAGGGCTTTAAACTAGGGCTATCCTCCAGTAAATCTTGAATTTCTGCCCGAAAATTATTGATTTCTCCATTCCAATGATTGCCATTCCGGTCTCTTTCCGATTGCCAGTAAGTTAATTTGAGTAAATGTTCTAGGAGACGAGTTAAAAGACTTTTGAGCGCGTGTCTTTCACTTCTCCCCATCGATTCAATCTCCTCAATTAAGTTGTCTAAATCCACCTCGGCAAACTGGCCTTTTTTTAATTGTTCTGCCGTGGTTTTTAGCCAGAGATAAAAATCTTCTTCGTATAATGTTAGGGTCGCTGTTTCTGTCGATCTAGTCATGACGGAACTGCCACAGATGAAAAGTAATCGGGATTCTATATTATACAATTTTCAGACTGGTGAGGTACAAAGTCTCTCAAGGCTGAGGACTGACGTTCAAAAAGATCGCACTGCATTGATTGAGTGCGATCGCTTTTAGTGTTCGATTTTTAGGTAGCGAATTTCTGAGTCAGATTCCTACTTTAATAATTTGCGCGTCAAAGCCGAACCTGCACCCAAAACACCGATGGCAAGTAAGCCTAAGACGGAAGCTGGCTCAGGAACACGCCCTGTATCAGGACGCTGAAGGTAATCTACAGAAAGATACTCAATCAAGAAGGTGTCCCCTGGTGTCTTGGGAATCAAGTTGATAGTCGATTTCAGTGTCCCTAGTACCCCATCATAAACTCCAATTGATGAGTTATAGACATTTGAGACGTAAAAATCGGTACCATCGTAGGCAATACCAGTTGCAGCAGCTGGAGCAGTAATGAAAGCTGCTTGCAGGAGATTGCCATTAGTATCGTAAATATCATAGACACCGCAGGCATCGCAGCGGTTGCTAATTAGTTTGCCATTGAAGTACTCCAGACCATCCATATAGTCGGCGAGTAGTATGGGTAAACGTGGCACTATGCCATAGTCAATAATTTTTTCCGTGGTTGGCTGCAGTTGAATTTTGGCTAAACAATGAAACCAAATTTGACTAACTAAAACTATTAAGGCCCCCCATCCTATCCACAGGGCTCTTCTCGACTTTGTGTGATAATTTTGGCTTATGGAATCCTGAAGTGCTTATTGGGCAAAACTTTTAGGACTATTTTGCGGAATAAACTATCAGTATAGACCTACTTTCCACACAGAAACCAGA
>NZ_JADEXI010000311.1:0-5589 GCF_015207185.1 Microcystis sp. LEGE 08355
GCCTTGAATAGAGGTTCCTTCTAGGTTCAAAAATTTGTCAAGTATCATAAGTAAAATACTCTGGTTTTTGGCTATTATATCAAATCTTAACTCAATTGTCTATCTTTTGGTATTAACCTGTTTGTGCCGTAAGTGACTACCTGTATGGATTTCAGCTACTTTTGAGCGTAGTTGCTCTCATCGAATTTTATTTTAAGTTAATTATTTGCATAACAATTACCGAAGAGCCATAATCATAATAGATTTATCTCAATAAGCGGTAATCGGAATCTCTCTTACTATACCCTTCTAGCTTCAGAAAAATATCAGGATGGAGCGAGATATAGTAATGCACAAGTTATCCTATTTGTCAAGAGATGGTGGAGTGATTATTTAGGTTCTCTCTCGACTGACCAATCCTCTGAGGATAATCCCATAGTTTCTACTACTTTTACACAAAAATAGTAGATATCTTTGGCGGAAAAATTAGTTTCTACTATAAAAATATTATTTTCAAGTTTTTGAGGTCGGCGAAATTTTGTGTCATCTTTCGATAAAAAGCGAGGAAACTCTAGCACAATCTCTTGAAACTTTTCAGGGTCTAGATCATAGAGAGTATTCAGGGTACAAATTAGTACATCTTTCCAAGTTTTTACTGTTTGTTGTTTACCACGAATAATTAGTTTTTTGGGTTTTGTATCCTTGACAGATGCAGTTTCATTGACTGGCAGCGAATCATCGCCAAAATAACTCCAAATTTTTATAACACGCTCGGCCAAATATTCGGCACGTTGTTCGATATCTTCTTTTTGCCATGAGTTAATACTATCAAAGTATTTATTAATTTCGAGATGGCTGTTATGGAGTTCTTCTTTCTTGTGATAAAAATCTTTATCCGCCAGTTCTCCATTATAAGCCGTCAGGGTTAAATTACCTAAAGTATGCACAAGAAGTTGATGGGTAATATCTGCATCTGTTCCTAAATAATCCCTCCACTTATCA
This sequence comes from Microcystis sp. LEGE 08355, assembly GCF_015207185.1. Lineage (NCBI taxonomy): Bacteria > Bacillati > Cyanobacteriota > Cyanophyceae > Chroococcales > Microcystaceae > Microcystis > Microcystis sp. LEGE 08355. The sequence goes on from NZ_JADEXI010000311.1 coordinate 982, forward strand.
TTTAGTTTTTGCGGCATAATATGTTCAATAGTCAGGCGAGAATCACTTAAATCTACAGTTTCTCGATGACCAAAAGATTCTTCGATCGCACCGAGAATAATTTTCGCTTTTTCGCTGCGATTTCCTCCGTATAGTTTGATGGTTATTAACTTTTCTTTAAAATCATTATCTTTTGGGTAGTCTTTCTTTTGAAGAGAGATTTTTAATCTTTTAATAAAAGGTTCAGAGTTTAAAGCAGCATCTTTCTGAACTTGGGAATATAGTAAAGCAAAAGTTTTATTAAGTCCGCGAGTCTGGATACCACAAACAAAACGACGGACAAGAAAGTTTTCAAGGGTTTTTAAAACCTCTATAAAGTCCTTTTCAGATAATTTGCTATTTCCCCAGTCATCATAACAATTTAAAAGAAATGGATAGATAGTAGAGACCTCTAGACGCTGAAAAGAATCGAGATATTTACGAATACCAGAATTATTTTCCAGCCTGGGAGTGATTAGTTTGGCATAATACATGGAAAATGTATATAAGTCCTCTATATAGAGAGCGGGATTATTATCAGCTAGTTTATTTTTAAAGGCAGAATAAATTTCGTTATTTCTAATTTCTGCCCCACTTTTTGATAAATAATGACGGATAAATTCTGTTAAATTATCTCCTAATTTTTCCTGCATCGGCAGCCAGTATCTATCATATAGTGTCTGTTGCTCCTCTTGACGAACCTTCATAAATAAATGATTACGAATTAAATCGGCCTCAGTTAAAGGCTGCCCTGTAGCATTCAAACTTTCAAATACTAGGTAAGGATCGTCGTCATTACCAAGAGTTATATTGACCAAAGATAAGTGATTACAGATAACTTCTGTTAGTTTAGCTAACGAAGATGATTGTTCATTAATCTTTCTTTTAAAAAAGAAATAACACTGGGATATGGTATTTTCTTTGTCGATGATTTTGCCACGGATTACAGACTGAAAATATTCTAGGTCTAACTGAGTAGGTTGAATTTTAAAGTAATCAGAACCTTTTTTAAAGGGATTAACAAGAAATGTTTTGTCAATTTCTGCGCTTAAATCCTGTTCTTGTTGGTCTTTCGCTACGTCTCGCAAAGCAGCAAAGAGCAGAAAAATAGTCGTTAAACGTTGCTGTCCATCAATTAGCAGATATTTATTGACCACGCCGGAGTTAGGCGAAACTTGAGTTTTAACTATCGAACCCATAAAATGGGGACGAGGGTTTTCTTGACCGTATAAATAGCTTATGTCATCCCATAAATCTTCCCAATCTTTCTTTTTCCAACTATAAGTGCGCTGAAATAGTGGAATTATATATTGTGTGTTGCCTTGAATAATTTCTTGAAGAGTAACTACCGATGCTTGCATAGGGGCTAGTATAGGAAGATAGACTGATTATTCCTAGTATTTATCACTCTAACACAGCAATTTGGCACTGTCTAGGATCCTGGCGGTGGCCTAGACCTTGCTAACCCAGCCAACGAATTGCTATATAATACAAATGCCCGCTATTATAGAATTATATTTTTCCCTTTTAACTTAGTCTTATGGTTTCGCAACTAGATAAAACTAACGTCACTGAAATTATCTACCCCGATAGCGATAGTCAACCCATGGCCGATAATACCTTGCAATTTCCTTGGATTACGACAATTAAAACTAATTTAGACTGGCTATTTCGCGAGCAGTCTGATGTATTTGTTGCGGGGGATTTACTTTGGTATCCCGTGGAAAATGATAATAAACTGCGTCAAGCGCCAGATATCATGGTGGTTTTTGGAAGACCAAAAGGGGAAAGAGGTTCCTATCGACAATGGCTAGAAAATAACATTAGTCCCCAGGTGGTTTTTGAAATCCTCTCTCCGGGTAACACCCTCACGGAAATGGCCAAAAAACAGCTATTTTATGACCGTTATGGGGTCGAGGAGTATTATCTTTATGATCCCCATAAAAACGATGCCAGTGGTTGGATAAGAGGCGAAAATCAGCTAGAAATTCTGGAAACTCTCGATAATTGGGTTAGTCCCCGTTTAGGCATTCGTTTTCAGTTAGGAGAACCAGAAATGTTGCTTTTTTATCCCGATGGACAAGCTTTCACCAGCTATAACGAGGAAAAACAACGAGCGGAAAGATTAGCCAACAAACTGCGGGAATTGGGCATTAATCCTGACCAAATCTGAGAGGATGTTTCTTGGCTACTATTAAAAACGGATTTAGTATGAGAGTGCCTATTGACTAGAGGTAATACCGCGCTGACGTAATTGGTCGATAAAAAATTCTTCGAGGGAAGCACGAGCTAAATTAAGACTGATCAAGCGAACATCCATACTAGGCAGGGCAGCCAGAAAAGCATCGGGTTCTCCCTGTAATTGTCCCTGCCAACAATTATCGCGCCAATGCAACCCGAGTATCCATTGCTGTAGTTGCTCCTCCCTACCACCTTGAACAATCACCTGATAGACATCAGCACGACCGAGAATTTGATCAAGGGAACCGACACAGAGTAATTCTCCCCGGGCCAACAGGGCAATGCGATCGCAAATTTGTTCCACATCGGAGAGAATATGAGAGTTAAAAAAGATGGTTTTCCCCTCTTGTTTGAGGGATTGAATAATTTCCCGCACCTGATAGCGACCGATAGGGTCCAGTCCCGACATCGGTTCATCGAAAAAGACTAATTCTGGATCATTGATTAATGCTTGAGCTATACCGATCCGTTGCATCATTCCCTTAGAATATTGACGCAATTGTTTTTTCTGGGCAGTTTTGCGGTCTAATCCCACTAAATCCAATAATTCAGGAATGCGTTTTTTCTGCACAGAAGAGGGAATTTGAAAAATGCCGGCGATTAATTGTAGGAATTCCCAGCCGGTGAGATAGTCGTAGTAGTAGGCATTTTCAGGAAGATAGCCGATGCGTTGCCTGACCGAGCGATCGCCAATTGGTTGACCGAGAATCAAGGCCCGTCCGGAAGTGGGTCGGACAATCCCCAAAAGGGTTTTTAAGAGCGTGGTTTTGCCGGCCCCGTTCGGGCCCAGTAATCCAAAGGTTTCGCCCTCATGGACAATTAAAGTACAGTTTTTCAAGGATTCGATTTTCTTATTTAACCAGAATCCCGTCCGATAAGTTTTTTGTAAGTTTAACGTCTCTAGCACAGTTTGACGGCTGGTATTCGTGATTGTTTTGGAGTCATCTGAGACAGAATACATGAATCTGATATCCCTTTTCCTACACTTTGCTTTTATTATCCCCAAATTGTCAGCAGCAATGTCAACAGTATCAAAATAGCACGATTTTGGAACCCAGAAAAATTCCAACTGGTCTTGAGAAGGGGTATCAGTGCGGGCTATTGCCAGCTTTCTTCTCTGGCATTGATGTGCATTAGCCGCTAAAATCTCTTAGACAGGTAACTTTGACACTTGAGCAGCAACTGGTACAATAGTGCGAACGCTTAAGGAAACCAGACTCTTACACAAACACAGCATGAAACAACTCCTCAATAGCCTCAATTCGCTGACATTGGCCAGTGTAGCCACTATCGCCTTGGCCTACCCTAGCATCGCTCAAGTTAATCTGTCTGTTTATCCCGCTCCTTCCTCGTCGAACGAATCCATAGAATTATACGTTCCCCCGCCAGAAAACAATAACACCAATAATAATACCTGTACTCAATTGATTGGGGCAAATATCGATAAAATTATCGGTCAAGCTCCCAATCAGTGGGGTATATTAATCGAATCTATCGATCGCCAAACGGTTATTTATAGTCATAACGCTGATCGCTATTTTATCCCTGCTTCTAATACAAAGTTATTTACCACGGCTGCCGCTTTACAAGTGATGAACCCGGAAACGACAATTCAAAAAAAATCCCTGCGCGATTGGGTGAATATCACTAATCAGAGAAGTAATAATTTCTACGCTGACACTCTTTTTCGCTTTATCGGCGGTTCTAAAAGTGTTACTGCCATCTTGGCACAATTGGGCATCAATCCCAGTGGTTTTCGTTTAGCCGATGGTTCAGGATTATCCCGCCGTAATACCGCTACTCCCCGCTCGATCGTGGAAATTTTGCGGGTGATGTATTATTCTCCTAATCGCGACACTTTCTATGCTTCCTTACCGGTAGCGGGAATTAGTGGCACCCTGAGAAACCGAATGCGTCAGACGGCCGCTACTGGCACAGTTTACGCTAAAACTGGCACTCTTACCGGTGTGCGGGCCCTATCGGGTTATCTAGAAAACCCCAACCAAGAACCGATGTTATTTAGCATTATCGTTAATAATCAACGGGTTTCCGGACAGGCTCTGGTGAAAGCGATCGATACTATTGTTCTACAGATGACCCAATCTCGTTCCTGTCAAGCTCAGTAGCTCTCCCGTAAAATACCCATTTGTCCTGACAGTTAGTGAAAACCCGATTGGGTAAGGATTTCCCTTATGTCTCCCGACTCCTAACTCCTGAATTCTGGCTCTTCGTTACTTGTTATGGTTCGATAGGGTGGCATAAATCGACTAAATCCTTATCTGGCAAGAGATTGAATTGATTAGTTCGCTCTAGATCAAAAACAATTGACAAAAATCGCCAAATGTCTTT
>NZ_JADEXI010000312.1:0-5496 GCF_015207185.1 Microcystis sp. LEGE 08355
ACTAACAGTAATGTCCAAAGAATTGCCGTGGGTGAACCGCGCAGCGTTCCCGTCGGTCAGTACAGCGAAGAAGTTCTGAAAAATCTCGGCATTTTAGAGCAAATAAGACCAAAACTGGTCTTTGCCAACTCCGTCCGTAATGTTCTCGCCGCCGTAGAGACTGGTAACGCCGATGCTGGCATTGTTTACATCACCGATGCGAAAATTTCCGACCAAGTAAAAGTAGTGGCTACGGCTGCCAATAATCTCCATTCTCCGATTATTTACCCCATAGCTGTGATAAAAGCCAGTAAAAACCCGCAAGCTGCCAAGACTTTCGCCCAATATCTCACCGGCGCAGCCGCTAAAAACATTTTTGAAAAATTCGGCTTCGGAATGGCCAGATAAACAATGTCAGACTTTTCCCCCCTAGGGATATCCCTGAAAACCGCCACCATTGCCCTGATAATCATCTTTTTTCTCGGTATTGCCGCCGCTTATTGGATGTTAGGCTATCGTGGACGGTGGAAATCCCTAATCGAGGGAGTTTTCGTCGCGCCCTTAATCTTGCCCCCGACGGTGCTAGGCTTCATTTTACTGCTTCTATTCGGCAAAAACGGACTATTAGGACAGTTATTAGACTTATTTAACTTTCGCGTCGTTTTTACTTGGTATGCCGCCGTTATCACCGCGACGGTGGTGGCTTTTCCCCTGATGTACAAAACCACCCTCGGCGCTTTTGAACAGGTGGATGCCAATCTTTTACAGGTTGCCCGCACCCTAGGGGCATCGGAAGGGAAAATATTCTGGCGCGTACTTTTGCCCCTCTCCTTCCCCGGAGTATTAGCGGGATTAACCCTAGCTTTTGCCCGCGCTTTGGGGGAATTTGGGGCGACTTTGATGTTAGCGGGTAATATTCCGGGGCAAACTCAAACTATCCCGATGGCGATTTTCTTCGCTGTGGAAGCAGGAGCGATGACCGAGGCTTGGATATGGGTGTTTATTATCATTTTAATCTCCCTATCGGGGATTATCGCCGTTAATCTCTGGCAAAGTCAACGTAAACAGCAATTAGGACGACCGGGAGAAAGCAAACCTAACGAGATGGAGGACTGGCTGCCACCCTGGGAGGGTCGCGATTTTGCCCTTTTAGCAGCTGAAAATCAGCATTATAAAGATAAAATAGGCTTATTTGTCGATATAGAGAAATGTTTACCCGGTTTTAACCTCTCGGTCACTTTTAACTGCCAAAATCAGCCCCTAGGACTATTAGGGGCTTCGGGGTCGGGAAAAAGCCTGATTTTGCGATCGCTGGCTGGTGTGGAAACGCCCTCAAGGGGTCGTATTGTCTTAAATGGGCGCATTCTCTTCGATTCGGAAAAGGGAATTAATCTCCCCAGTCGTCAGCGTCGTATCGGTTTTGTGGTGCAGAATTATGCCCTTTTTCCCCATCTCACCGTGGCAGAAAATATCGCTTTTGGTCTCTCGAAAAACTTATCTAAAAAAGTTATTAAACAGCAGATTGCCAACCAATTGGAATTAGTGCAGTTACTTGGCATGGAAAACCGTTATCCTCATCAATTATCGGGGGGACAACAACAACGGGTCGCCATCGCTCGCGCTTTAGCTAGTCGTCCGGAAGCTTTATTATTAGATGAGCCTTTTTCTGCCCTTGATACCCATCTACGCGCTCAATTAGAACGTCAGATGATCAAAACTTTAAGTAATTACGATGGCGTGACAATTTTTGTTACCCATAATATGGATGAAGCCTATCGAATATGCGAGAATTTATTAGTTATGGAAAAAGGGCGGGCAATTGCTAATAATTCTAAACAGAAAATTTTTGAGCGACCAGATAGCGTTAGTTTGGCAAAAATTACGGGATGTAAGAATTTTTCCCGTGCTGTAATCATTAATAATCAACAATTGAAGGCCATTGATTGGGATGTTAAATTACACACCGTCCCCGGGATTCCCGACTATTTAGCCTATACGGGAATTCGCGCCCATCAAATTATTTTTGGTCGAGATTTAGGAGATATTAATACTTTTCCCTGTTGGTTAGCTAATGCCATTGAAGGACCCCATCGGGTGACTCTCTATCTAAAACTTAATCAACCCTCCAACCACGACCGCGATTTTCATATCCAAGCAGAGTTATATAAGGATAAATGGTTAGAAATTAAGGAGCAAGCTTTGCCTTGGACTGTTACTTTATCTCCCCAGCGTTTATTATTATTAAAGTAATGGGTTAATTTTTCTCAAGTGCTGACAGATATAGAGCTTCTAAAATCCCAGACCATCCCGTTAAATACCCGCTCGTGTCCTTAGTTAGTAAAAATGTTCTACATGGAGTTATAAAATCATGGCTAAAAAGGAATCTTGTGATTGGATAATGCGAGTGGATTTACACTTACCCACTCCTGATGAAATGCCGGATGAAATGTTAGAAATAGCAGCAGCAATTGCGTGGGTTAATTACCGAGTGGAGGGGCCAGGTTGTCTGTGGCTGATGGTCAATTCCTGCTGTGAACCTAAATTTATGTATCTGCCAGATATCAAGTTAAGACGAATTGCCGAAAGAGCGCATCCAGAGGTGGATATTTACGATCCAATTAACGAACTACTGCTGTTAGTTAGTCCCAATTGGGAAATATTTTCAGGGGAATTAGTGGGAGATAATGAAACACATTTTTATTACCGAATTAACGTCAAAAAACGAGTAGGAAAATCCTGTGAAGATTCCTGGGAGGTTTGGGGAGAAAAGTTAGGAGAAGTTGGTCGAGAAGGAATGGTAAAAGTAGTGGAAGATGTCTAAAGTGTCGATTGAGTAATTGATTGCTCACCACAGAGACCCAGAGGACACAGAGTTTTTTAAGTAATTTTTCTGATTAATTAAATAGTGTTATATTGGTAGTTAGGATATGGGAAAAAGGCAAGGAAGCGGTTCGGATTTTGTGCTGTCCTTTGGGTGCGGTGTAAAAAATTAGAAGAAAAAGCCCGCAACCCCCTCAGAGGTATTTTAGAGGGCTACATTCCGCACTTCAGAAGGAGGTTCAAGTTATTGAAATAGTTTCAAAAGCCAACAAAAAAACTCAGTTGTATGGTGCGGAGTTAATCGTAGCTGATAGATGGTTCCCCAGTAGCAAAATCTGTTCCAATTGTGGATACAAAAAAGAGTCTCTATCTTTATCCGAAAGAGTTTTTGATTGTGAACAATGCTCTTTTGTTTGTGATAGAGACTTGAACGCTAGTCTCAATCTAGCTTCTTTGGCGGTGAGTTCCACCGTGTCAGCCTGGGGAGTAGATAGTGCCGACACTACTACCTTGAAGCAGGAAATTAGCTTCAAATTTGCTCATGAGTAGATTTGAGTAAGTTTAATAGAACGGCAAACTTTGAGCAGGGATGATTGAATAGGCCGCAAGCTTGTTAGAGTATTGAGAGTAATTTTGAGCGAGCGATGATACTACAGCCTTTCCTTTCTTCCGCTTGGAGTTTTAACATTTCCCTGTTAGCCTCGGCAGCTACAGCCGAAACTGCTGATAGTGCCTTAGTTTTAGCCTGCGTGCTGCTGAGTTTGACCGTTATTTATTTCGCCTGTAAACTGGGGGGGGAAATATGCGTCCGATTCAACTTGCCCCCCGTGTTAGGAGAATTAGTCGGTGGCGTGATTATCGGGGTTTCTGCCCTAAAATTACTGGTTTTTCCAGAAGGTGGGGCGGGATTCGAGGATTCTCTCCTCATTCATTTCCTACAATCCACTTCCCCCCTCACCCCGGAGCAATCTCCCGCCGTTTTTAGTGCTGCCAGTGAGGTGATTTCCGTCCTCTCGGAATTGGGGGTAATTATCCTGCTGTTCGAGATCGGTTTAGAGTCAGACTTGCAGGAATTAATTCGCGTCGGTCCGCAGGCAGCCGTCGTCGCAGTGGTGGGAGTTGCGGTTCCCTTTTTGGTGGGTACTTTGGGTTTAATCTATATCTTTCATCTGGCCACCATTCCCGCCATTTTTGCCGGGGCAGCTTTAACCGCTACCAGTATCGGCATTACCGCCAAGGTTTTAGCAGAAATAGGGCAGTTATCGGCGAAAGAAGGTCAAATTATCATCGGGGCAGCGGTTCTCGATGATATTCTCGGTATTATCGTCCTCGCTGTCGTTGCTTCTTTGGTGAAGACTGGAGAAGTGCAAATTAGCAAAGTAATTTATTTAGTTATTAGTTCTAGCGCTTTTGTAATCGGGGCGATCCTGATCGGTCGTTTTTTAAGCCCCTTTTACGTTCAATTAGTTAATAGCATGAAAACTAGGGGACAATTGCTCTTAGTTTCCCTGATTTTCGCCTTTATTCTTGCCTATATTGCCCAAGTTATCCAATTAGAAGCGATTCTCGGTTCCTTTGCTGCGGGCCTAGTCCTGGCGGAAACGGAAAAGCGCTCGGAATTGGCAGAACAAGTGTTCCCGATCGCCGATTTATTTGTACCGATATTTTTCGTCTGTGTGGGGGCAAAAACCGATTTAAGTGTGCTTAATCCCGCTATTCCCAGGAATCGAGAAGGATTAGTCTTGGCCGCTTTCTTAATTGTCGTCGCGATTTTGGGTAAAGTGGTAACGGGGTTAGCCGTTTTCAGCAAGGAAAAACTCAATCGCTTGGCGATCGGAGTTGGCATGATTCCCCGGGGTGAAGTGGGTTTAGTCTTTGCCGGAGTCGGGGCTGCTAGTGGTGCTTTATCCCCCGCTACCGATGCGGCGATTATTATGATGGTGATCTTGACTACCTTTATCGCTCCGCCCCTGTTAAGGTTAGTATTTAAAGAACCCACCGGCAGCCCTCAATCAGTGAGCAGTGAGCAGTGAGCAGTATTAAGTGGCACTAACAGCACTGTCTTTTCATTGATAACTGATAACTGATAACTGATAACTGATAACTGATCAGAAACATAGCAGACCATGCCAACGTCCCATAAGCTTGTTTTTATTGATAGTCATTCTCAGAGCATTAACGGAGCTATGGATGGCCAAAAATCGACAAAATTGTCCATTTTTACCGAAAAAAGGTAATTGATAACCGAGCAACGGGAGCATCGATCGTGAGATTTCATTGGTTATTCCTAAGCGCATTAACTTGGTTGCTGGTGGCGGCCCCTGCTTGGGCCGGCAAGCTCGTCTCTTGGCGATTCGACACCAATGAGAATCGTCTGGTGTTCACTACCGACAATCGAGTGCAACCGCGAGCGCAAATGATCACTAACCCCACCAGGATCGTGATCGATCTGCCCGGGATCAAGTTAGGGCAACCCAATATTAACCGGCCCATTAGCAATATCGTCAGAAGTGTCCGTATTGGTCAATTTGATGCGGAAACTACCCGTTTAGTGATTGAATTGGCCCCCGGCTACACCGTCGATCCTCAACAGGTAAAAATTCGCGGAATTTCGCCCACCCAATGGACAGTGGAATTGCCAGCTCCCCAACCAATTAGGGAGGAAACGCAACCACCCGTTACCCCTGACCCCACACC
>NZ_JADEXI010000313.1:0-5482 GCF_015207185.1 Microcystis sp. LEGE 08355
ACTAACAGCATCGTTACCAATATTGTGGAAGGTTGTGTCAGCGTCCGTCAGGGAGAAAAAACCACAGAAATCGCTGCCGAAACAATTTTATGGGCAGCGGGGGTAAAAGCATCGAGAATGGGGCGAATTTTGGCCGAAAGAACTGGGGTAAATCTCGATCGCGTCGGCCGGGTAATCGTCGAACCCGATTTAAGTATCGCCGGTTATGCCAATATTTTTGTGATCGGGGATCTGGCTAATTTTGCCCATCAGGGAGATAAACCTTTACCCGGAATTGCCCCCGTGGCCATGCAGGAGGGCGAATATCTGGCGAATTTATTAATTTCTCGCCTAAAAGGGCAAACTATTCAACCTTTTCATTATATTGATCGAGGTAGTCTGGCAGTTATCGGCCAAAATGCGGCCGTGGTTGATTTGGGATTTGTCAAGTTTTCCGGGTTCATCGCTTGGTTAGTCTGGGTTTGGGCCCATATTTACTATCTGATCGAATTTGATAATAAATTAGTGGTGATGGTGCAATGGGGTTGGAATTATTTTACCCGCGGTCGTGGCGCTCGTTTGATTACGGGAGAGGGGCAAAATTTAGCCTCGGGACAATTGCCGCAAAATAACAGCCAAAATAATAATAATCTCGCCGTTTCTAACCAGACGGAAACTCTCTCTCCACCGATTGTGAAAGTCTGAAAAAAATAGCCGTGATTATCTAGTTATCAGTTAGCCGGTAAGAACAATCGATCATGAAAATAGAACGTCCTAACAGTCTAGAAATTACCCCAGAGGAAAGCCAAGAATTAGAATATTTACGGGTTAAAATTGAACGAGCGATCAAAGATGGTGTGATCACAAGAATAGAATTTGAATCGATTAAAACAATCATGTTTTCTAATAAGAAAAATAATCCCGACCAAATCCTCCGGCAAGTGACACTCTATCGCCATTTAGTCGTTGAAAAAATGAATAATGGCGAACTAATTTTTGAATCTCCCCAATAGGGCGAAATCCTCCTTTTAGCTATTTAGTACAAATGCTCAAACTTCCTCTCCCTTCTTCCCAATTCCCACTATCCTATACCTTTTAAACGGGATTTAGTAAGTAGCTAGACACAATTAATTAGACATATCTAACCACCTCTTTCCTTTTGCCTCCTGCCTTTTGCCTTCATTAGCTTATTCTTTTTTGTCGCTACCCGGAAAAGCTCGACCTTGAATATTTTCTAAAGCTGAAACTGCCGCCCTGGAACCAGCGATAATATCTCGTTCTTCTCCCCCTAAATATAAGCGGCCAAAACTGCCCACGGAAGTAACGTGTAGGATATTAATTAAAGCGGCTTTTTCGGCCTGATTAGCGGCCAGGGAAGCGTAGGCGGCCGGTTGCACTTCTAGAACGTATAAAGTCTGTCCCGCCATTAACATCATACCCCGAGAACTACGGTTAATTAATTGGGCTTGGTAAGCGTCAATGTTGCGAATAATTTGGCTAGAAACAATTTGCGGTTTCAGACAATCGCGCTGACTAACGCCTAAATACTGCAAAATTGCCTGACCGGCCGCCCTGACCTCTCCCTGACTGCTAGAATGGAGTTCTAGCAGTCCATAGAGTCGTTCTACGAATAGAACCCCCGGACGAACCACGGCGGATTTGAGGGCAATATCGGTGATGCGATTAATCTCGATGCCGGGGGAAATTTCAATCCAGAGGGAAGCATCCCCGGGTAAGGGTAAAAATCCTTGGGCGACTGTACCGATGTAAGCGGCGTGTTGAAGCTGTAAATTGTCAAGATAAACGTAACTGCGAAGTTCTACACCCAAGCTAATTTCTCCCTCTTTCTGTCCTCTAGCCAATCCCCATGCAAACCCCGGAGCGACGATTAATCTATCCTTAATTAGGGCTTAGGCATTATCATCTTTAACTATAGTATAGAATTGACTGCCCTTAAATTTGCCTGGGGGAAGCGGTAAAAAAACTATAATTATGGGGACAAACTGAGGGACAACCAGCATGACGATTCTTTTAGGGGGAGATATCGGGGGAACTAAAACAATCCTGCGTTTAGTGGATTGCCAAAACTCACCAGATAGTCCCCAACCCCTGCTAACTACTCTCGATCAAGAAATTTATCCTAGTGAACAATACCCCGATCTGGTCCCGATCGTCCAGCAGTTTTTGGCCCGACAAACCACTATTCCCCCGGTGGAAAAAGCTTGTTTCGGTATTGCTGGTCCTGTGGTTAACAATAGTTCCGAATTGACTAATTTAAGTTGGTTCCTAACTGGCGATCGCCTAAGCCAGGAGCTGCAGATTGAGCGAGTAAAATTAATTAATGATTTTGCGGCGATCGGTTATGGGGTGTTAGGATTAGCCCCAGAGGAGCTGCACAATCTACAGTCGGCCCCAGCAGTACCAGAGGCCCCGATTGCGGTTATTGGTGCGGGAACGGGGTTAGGAGAGGGTTTTTTGATTCCTGTGTCGAAGGGTAAATATCGGGTGTTTGCTAGTGAGGGTTCCCATGCCGATTTTGCCCCTCGATCGAGTTTAGAATATCAACTATTAAATTATCTCTTGGAACTCTATAATATCGAGCGCCTTTCGGTGGAGCGAGTGGTTTCCGGCCCTGGAATCACTTCTATCTATCGATTTCTCCACGATAATAACTATAGTCAGTCCTCGCCGGCCATGGCGGAAATTTACCGCACTTGGTTAGAAGAAATGGGTAAACGGCAAAAAACCGTCGATTTAGCGGCTAAAATTGCCAGTTTTGCCCAAGATGACTCGGATCATCTTTGTTATCAAACCATGAAAATCTTTGTCGAGGCCTACGGTGCGGAAGCGGGCAATTTAGCCCTCAAGTTGCTTCCCTACGGAGGATTATACATAGCGGGAGGGATTGCGGCCAAAAATCTTCCTCTAATGACCGAGGGTAGCTTTATGAAGGCTTTTCGCGCTAAAGGTCGGATGACGGAGTTATTAAGCAATATTCCCGTCCATATCGTCCTTAATGCTCAAGTGGGACTAATGGGGGCGGTTTACTGTGCTAGTCAGCTATGAGCGATGGTTGACTGGATTTTACCAACAGCAGCGAGCGAGGCAAGCGATCTAAAAATGTTCTCCACCACGGTTTTCCTGCCCTTGGTCGTGCTTGGGGGGGCTTAGATGTTATTTTTGGGGTTTATCAACAAAAGCCGCTAGAAAGCCGAAAAAATGCCGATCAACAGCTAGAAAAAGTCCTGCTGTCCTGTCAGGAAAAAATGTTAAATTGCGACCGGGCCAGTTTTGCCGACAAACTGCACTGGTGCGGTGATGGAAAATAGCCTAGGGTAGTTAGTTGCTCTGGCTGGGGGGTCAATGCTATGATTAGGAAGACTTTTGCGGGTATAGTTCAGTGGTAGAACGTCACCTTCCCAAGGTGAATGTCGCGCGTTCGAGTCGCGTTACCCGCTTCTGACGACAATTGATTTGACATACCCCACGCCGTAAACGGACGTGGATTCTTCTAGCATCACTGCTGTGAATTTATGGCTCAACGAGTCCACTTGAATTAGATTCCTGGCGAAATCCCACCTCTGGGTGGTTCTCTCCTCAGACTTTCGCGACCTTACAGAAGCCTGTTCTCGGGGGACCCTACGATACAGTTCAAAACCTCTAAAATAATTGGTTTCTTTGGTACTTGGTGCTGAGAATTTTTACCTATAGGAGCATTCCCCTATAGAACCCCATAACTCTAGTTTTCCAGGTGCGTTCATCGGTTGATGACTGGGTTTTTTAAGCGGTTGCTTACCCGGCCCCCTATTCTTAGTATCATACATCAGATCAAGTCGCCCTAAAAGGGCGAGGCTTTAAACCCAATTTTTTGGTAATATATCAATTAACTGGCAAGATGGGCTTGGTCAAGTTAACCCCTTTGGCTGTTAACCGTCCCATCAAGCTGCTCTAGGGCAAAGATAATGCTATCGCTACCATGAAACTAATTATCGGGGGACGTTACCAAGTTATTAAACCTCTAAGTCAAGGGGCTTTCGGTCAAACTTTTTTAGCCCAAGATAACTATCGCCCCGGCCGTCCTCAATGTGTGGTCAAACAGTTAATCCCCCAAGTGGTTAACGAAGTTACTATAGGATTATTTGAGAGTGAGGCCAGAGCTTTAGAAAAACTCGGCCATCATCCTCAAATACCGCAATTTTTCGCCAGTTTTCAGGAAAAGAAGTCTTTTTATCTCGTTCAAGAATTTATCGATGGTCACGATCTTAGTCAGGAAATCTCTAAGGGTAAGCGTTTAGAAGAGAGTCAGGTAATTCAGTTATTAAAGGATATCTTGGAAGTTCTCGCTTTTGTCCATCAAAATAACATTATTCACCGAGATATTAAACCCGATAATATTATCCGTCGCCAAGAGGGCAAGCTAGTTTTAATCGACTTTGGCGGAGTCAAACAAGTGGGGACTCAATGGCCAAAAGCAAAACAGACCAGTGTGTCCATTGGGATTGGCACCCCTGGTTATATGCCTAGTGAACAGGCGCAAAATAAACCGCGATTGTCTAGCGATGTCTATGCCGTGGGAATCATCGCTATTCAAGCCTTAACCGGTCTCAAACCGATGCAATTTCCCGAAGATGCCGAAACCGGAGAAATCGCTTGGCGCAATCATGCCGATGTTAGAGATGATCTAGCAGTTATTATCGATAAAATGACCCGTTATGACTGGCGCCAACGCTTTCCCTCGGCAGCAGAAGTTTTAGATGCCATAAAAGAGTTACTGCAATTGCGTCAACAACAAGCTTTAGTGCTGGAAATTTCAGCAGAGGATTTGTTTTATCGCGGTAACGCGCATCTCGATTTGGGGCAGCATCGCGAAGCAGTTCAATTGTATCAACAGTCCCTGCGGAAAAAGCCCAATTTTGTCAATGCTTGGTATAATCGCGGTCTGGCCTTGCAACGATTAGGGCGTTTTCCTGAAGCTTTAGGGTCTTTTAATCAGGTAATTCAATTAGAGACTAATAATGCTCGGGCTTGGTTTTATCGCGGCATCGCTTTAGCTAATTTACGACAAATCAGCGCCGCAATCGCATCTTTGGATAAGGCGATTCAACTGCAGCCAGATTATCTGGAAGCATGGCATTACAAAGGCATGATTTTCTGTCGGATGCAACGTTATGCCGAAGGTCTAGCGGCTTATAATCAGGCCCTGGCCATTAAATCCGATGCTAATGTTTGGTTTAGCAAAGGCGAAGCTTTACGGGAATTAGAACGACTCAGTGAAGCGGTCGCCGCTTATAATAAGGCTTTACAGTTACAATCCCAAAAGGCTGAGGCATGGTATCAACGGGGTTGTTGTCTCTACAAGTTAAAATGCTTCTCGGAAGCAGTGGTTTCTTTTAACCAAACCCTACAACTAGAGCCTAGCCATCAATTCGCTCTCCAACAACGGAATTTAGCCCTGAATCACCTGAAATTGTAGGCAGCCAGCCAGCTTTTTGGCGATTAATCC
>NZ_JADEXI010000314.1:0-5451 GCF_015207185.1 Microcystis sp. LEGE 08355
ACCCTATGATACCGAAAAAGGTGCGGGAACCATGAGTCCCCACACTTTTTTAAGGGCAATTGGTCCGGAACCTTGGGCCGTTGCCTATGTGGAACCCTGTCGTCGTCCAACGGATGGCCGTTATGGCGAAAATCCCAATCGTTTTCAGCATTACTATCAATATCAAGTCCTAATTAAACCCTCTCCTGATAATATTCAGGAAATCTATTTAGACTCCCTGCGGGTGTTAGGAATTAACCCAGAAGATCACGATATTCGCTTCGTGGAAGATAACTGGGAATCTCCCACCCTCGGCGCTTGGGGTGTGGGTTGGGAAGTGTGGTTAGATGGTATGGAAATCACCCAATTTACCTACTTTCAACAGTGTGGAGGTATCGATTGTCGTCCCGTGGCGATCGAAATTACCTACGGTTTAGAAAGATTAGCCATGTATCTGCAAGATGTAGAGGCAATTAATAAAATTCAATGGAATGAAAATATCCTCTACGGCGATATTTTTCTGCAAAATGAGATCGAACAATGTACCTACAATTTTGAGGCTTCTAATCCTGAGTTATTATTTAGTTTATTCAGTTTATATGAACAGGAAGCTAAACAATTAATCGATCGCTCTCTGGTGATTCCCAGTCTAGATTATGTTCTCAAATGTTCCCATACTTTTAATTTACTCGATGCTAGAGGTGTGATTGCTGTAGCTGAAAGAACCCGTTATATCGGCAGAATTCGCAATTTAGCTCGACAGGTTGCTCAATTGTATTTACAGCAACGGGAAGCTTTAGGTTTTCCCCTACAAACGGTTTAGCAATCGGGGGCATCTTTGGTGATGTACCCCTACCAATTGTATTGGACTCCTTTTAATAACTTTTTTTTATAAAAAATCCTATTTAAAAGTTATGGGAGAGTGGTGAGAAACAATCGATAACGTGGGAGTTAATCAGACCATTAAAAACGGATTTGGTATAACAAAGAGTCTCTAAGAAAAAAAGATGTTAGCGATAACATCTTTTTGGCATTTTTTACAATTTAACTTCAATATCAACCCCTGCGGGTAAATCTAATTTCATCAAAGCATCGATTGTCTTAGAAGAGGGTTGGTAAATATCAATAATGCGGCGATGGGTGCGGGTTTCAAAATGTTCACGGGAGTCCTTGTCAACGTGAGGGGAACGCAGGACACAATAAATCTTTCTTTTTGTCGGTAGGGGAATCGGTCCGATCGCTGTGGCGTTAGTTCTATTGGCAGTATCGACAATCTTCTCACAGGAAGTATCGAGTAAGCGCTGGTCAAAAGCTTTCAAACGAATGCGAATTTTCTGTTGTTGTAATGTAGCCATAATTTCACCTATTGCAATTGTCAAGGTACGAGATAAAGACAGTAACGGAGCAGCTTTTAAATTCACTGCCCCGTTAATTAGTAGATTAGCCTACTTGATAATTTTCGAGATAACGCCAGAACCGATGGTGCGACCACCTTCGCGAATAGCGAAGCGCATACCCTGTTCAATAGCGATCGGGTTGATCAGTTCCACGGTCATTTTGATCCGGTCTCCCGGCATGACCATTTCTACGCTGCTGCCATCATCGGCGGTGTAGTCTTGGATAGTGCCAGTTACGTCGGTTGTCCGTACATAAAACTGAGGACGATAGTTTTTAAAGAAAGGAGTGTGACGACCACCCTCTTCTTTACTTAACACATACACCTCACCTTCAAACTGGGTGTGGGGTTTGATTGTACCCGGTTTAGCGATCACCATGCCGCGCTCGATTTCATCTTTTTGGATACCACGCAGGAGGATACCTGCGTTGTCACCGGCCATCCCTTCGTCCAGACTTTTCTTGAACATTTCGATCCCGGTGACGGTGGTGGGGCGAGTTGCTTTGATCCCGACTAATTCCACGTTATCACCCACTTTCACCTTACCGCGTTCGATCCGACCGGTAGCCACCGTCCCCCGACCAGTAATCGAGAATACGTCTTCTACCGCCATCAGGAAGGGTTTATCTATCGCCCGTTCGGGGGTGGGGATATAGCTATCCACCGCGTCCATCAATTCATAGATCGCATCTACCCACTCGTTTTCGCCTTTTTGGGCTTTGGGGTTTTTGGTCATGTAGTCGAGGGCTTCTTTCGCCGAACCGGCAATAATGGGGATATCGTCGCCGGGGAAGTCGTAATTGGTGAGAAGTTCGCGCACTTCCAGTTCCACGAGTTCCAGTAATTCCTCATCATCCACCATATCTTTTTTGTTGAGGAAGACCACCAGGTTAGGTACACCCACCTGACGAGCCAGCAGGATATGTTCCCGGGTTTGGGGCATCGGGCCATCAGCAGCCGAGACCACGAGAATACCACCGTCCATCTGTGCCGCACCGGTGATCATGTTTTTTACATAGTCGGCGTGGCCGGGGCAGTCCACGTGTGCATAGTGGCGATCAGCGGTTTCGTACTCAACGTGAGCGGTGTTGATGGTGATCCCGCGAGCCTTTTCTTCGGGAGCGGCATCGATTTCATCGTATTTTTTAGCTTTGGCATTACCTAGGGCTGCTAGGGTCATAGTGATAGCGGCGGTGAGGGTAGTTTTGCCGTGGTCAACGTGACCGATCGTACCGATGTTAACGTGGGGTTTCGTCCGTTCAAATTTAGCGCGTGCCATTTACTTTCTGTTCCTTTGTTTTTTTTCTTCTTCAGGTGGGTGAACAGTAATCAGTTACCAGAGACCAGTTTTAAGTTAGCAGTTATTCGGGTTGACCGATCGAATTTAAATGATCGGTTTGTCATCACTGCTCACTGGTCACTGATTAGCCGTTCCCTTTACTTTTGGTGATAATCGCCTCAGCCACGTTGCGGGGGACTTCTTCGTAATGGCTAAATTCCATGGTGAAGATGCCGCGTCCTTGGGTTTTGGAGCGAATATCAGTGGCGTAACCGAACATTTCCGCTAGGGGAACTTTAGCGGAGACTTTGGCGATGCCGGTCTCGGTTTCTTGACCTTCGATTTGTCCCCGACGGGAGTTAAGATCACCGATGACGTTACCGATGAAGTCTTCGGGTACTTCCACTTCGACTTTCATCATTGGTTCTAGGAGAACGGGGGCAGCTTTCATCACCGCTTCCTTGATCGCCATGGAACCGGCAATCTTAAAGGCCATCTCGGAGGAATCCACATCGTGGAAAGAACCATCTACCAGGGTTGCTTTCAGGTCGATGACAGGATAACCCGCTACGATCCCCGATTCGCAAGCTTCTTTCATCCCCTGTTCTGACGGGTTGATGTATTCTTTGGGGATAGCACCACCGACAATTTTGGAGACGAAGACAAAGCCAGATCCCGGTTCACCCGGTTCGAGTTCGATGACGACGTGGCCGTACTGTCCTTTCCCGCCACTTTGACGGATAAATTTACCCTCGGCCCGTACAGGTTTCCGCACAGTTTCCCGATAGGCAACTTGGGGAGCACCCACGGTTGCTTCGACTTTGTATTCCCGGAGCATTCGATCGACCAGGATTTCCAGATGCAGTTCTCCCATCCCGGCGATTACCGTTTGATTGGTTTCGGGATCAACTTTGACCCGGAAGGTGGGATCCTCATCGGAGAGAGCTTGCAGAGCTTTGCTGAGTTTCTCGATGTCCTGTTTGGTTTTCGGTTCCACCGCCACGGAGATAACCGGTTCGGGGATAAAGAGGGATTCTAGGATAATCGGGCTTTTCTCATCACAGAGGGTATCCCCAGTAATGGTGTTTTTCAGTCCGATCGCCGCTCCTAGATCACCGGCGCGCAGTTCATCCACTTCGATCCGTTCGTTGGATTTGAGGACGATCAGGCGAGCGATCCGTTCTTTGGTTCCTTTGGTGGAGTTGTAGGCGTAGCTGCCTTTAGCTAGTACACCGGAATAGACCCGTAGGAAGGTTAAACGACCGAAGGGATCGGCCATGATTTTGAAGGCGAGAGCGGAGAAGGGCGCATCGTCCTTGGCTTCCCGGATTGCCTCGCTGCCATCGGGAAGAATCCCTTTAACGGCGGCTACTTCCGAGGGTGAGGGTAGGTAATCGACAACGGCATCGAGGAGCAGTTGTACCCCTTTGTTTTTGAAAGCCGAACCGCAGAGTACGGGAACAATTGTACCGGCAATCGTCCCTTCTCTGAGACCGCGTTTGATTTCGGCTTCGGTGAGTTCTTCACCTTCTAGATATTTTTCTAGGAGTTCTTCATCCGCTTCCGCTACAGCTTCCACTAGCTGCAGACGGAATTCTTCGGCCTTTTTCAATAAGTCTTCGGGAATGTCGGTTTCTTCTATGTCTTTCCCTAGATCGTCCTTATATATATAGGCGCGCATCTTGACGAGATCAACGATCCCGCTCAGTTCGCTTTCTGCGCCGATCGGCATTTGGATGGGAACGGCGTTAGCTCTGAGGCGATCTCTTAATTGTTCGTAAACTTTGAAGAAGTTCGCTCCCGTTCTGTCCATTTTGTTGATAAAGGCAATCCGGGGTACTTTGTACCGATCGGCTTGTCTCCAGACGGTTTCCGATTGGGGTTGTACACCACCAACAGAGCAGAAAACCGCTACTACTCCATCGAGTACCCGCATGGAACGTTCCACTTCAATGGTGAAATCGACGTGGCCAGGGGTATCGATGATGTTGATGCGATGATCTTGCCAACTGGTACTGATGGCGGCGGCGGTGATGGTGATTCCCCGCTCCCGTTCCTGTTCCATCCAGTCGGTAATTGCCGTTCCGTCGTGGACTTCACCCAGTTTATGGGCGACTCCCGTGTAGAACAGGATTCTTTCTGTTGTCGTTGTTTTGCCCGCGTCTATGTGAGCCGCGATTCCGATGTTTCGCACTCTCTCTAGCGGGATAGTCCGTGCCACAGCAACCTCCTTGCTTTGCTTGCCAGTGATGGGGTTTTGTTCTAGGATTTTTTACACTATTTACAATTCTATACTTTTCTTGACAGTTTTTTGGCGGCAGCAGTGTGGTCCACCGCCCTTAAAGTATCTTTAAAGTATCTTTTTAGTAACGATAGTGGGCAAAGGCTTTGTTTGCCTCTGCCATCCGGTGGGTTTCTTCCCGTTTTTTGATCGTGCCGCCGGTTTCATTGGCCGCATCCATGATCTCGTTAGCTAGTTTACCTGCCATGGTTTTGCCGCCTCTGGTTCTGGCATAATGGACTAACCAACGTAGTGCCAATGTACTACCGCGATTACTGCGTACTTCCATCGGGACTTGATAGGTGGCTCCACCGACCCGGCGGGCCTTCACTTCCACTAGAGGAGTGGCGTTTTTAACGGCTTTTTCAAATACTTCTAGGGGTTCTTGACCGGTACGTTCGCCGACGGTTTTCAGGGCATCGTAAACGATGTTAGCGGCCAGGGATTTTTTGCCCGATCGCATGATCCGGCGGATAGTCATGCTGACTAAACAGCTATTGTAAACGGGATCGGGGG
>NZ_JADEXI010000315.1:0-5442 GCF_015207185.1 Microcystis sp. LEGE 08355
TCAGATTTTTAGGGCTAATTGTGCATCTGCTGATCCAACAAATTAGCCTGTAATTCAGAGCCGGCAATCGTTTTGACGATTTAGATAAAATTTTCAATGTGACACTTTAGGGTGCGGAATGTGGGTTGAATAGACAATTCTCTGGAACCAGTGCGATCGCCGATCTGGTAGGGTGCGTTCCCTAATGTAACTTCTACCGCTCCAGCGATCGATCGAAAAAGAACCCACTAACGTCGGTTAAATTGCCTTTTTTTATAACTCATTCCCCCTTAATTTTAGACCAGTTGAGGGGGATTTGCTATAATAAACGAAGGGTAAGCATCAATCATCCTGATTATATTTCTGATGAGTCCAACTGTTTTCCGAGAAGATGGCTATCGCTTCTTTTTCTTTTCCCGCGAAGAAACAAGAATGCACGTTCATGTTCATTGTGCAGAAGGAGAAGCTAAATTTTGGCTTGAACCACAAATTGAATTAGCTCGTAATTATAACCTATCTCGAAAACAACTTCAAGCGATAGAAACTATTATTGAGGAACGACAAAATGAACTTAGAAATGCTTGGACAAAACACTTCTCAAGCTGAAGTAACTCATATTTCTTCTCATGGAATATGGATTCTGGCAAACAATGAAGAAATGTTTCTTCCTTATCAAGATTTTCCTTGGTTTCAAGATGTCACTATTAGACAAATTTTAAATATACAAGAGCCTTTTCCTAATCATTTTTATTGGCCAGATTTAGATGTAGATTTAAGCAAAGAAATTATTAAAAATCCTGAGAGATTTCCTTTAAAAGTTAAAACCTAGTTTTTATCCTTAATTAAGTGCGATGCCGAAGGCACTGCGTAGCAGCACGCTGATCTGGTAGGGTGCGTTCATAAAATGTAACGCACCTTATTTTTATTGCTTGTCCTTCTGTATCCCATAGGATACACT
Organism: Microcystis sp. LEGE 08355; assembly: GCF_015207185.1. Lineage (NCBI taxonomy): Bacteria > Bacillati > Cyanobacteriota > Cyanophyceae > Chroococcales > Microcystaceae > Microcystis > Microcystis sp. LEGE 08355. The sequence continues at coordinate 938 of NZ_JADEXI010000315.1, forward strand.
TAAGGCATGATTGAAATTCGCCAGACCGAAACCTACTCTCAGTGGTTTAGCAATTTGCGGGATCGCCAAGCAAAAGCACGTATAGACTTCGTGTTTGTCGCCTGTCTATGGGCAATCCAGGCGATGTTATACCATTTTTCTAAAGTAATGGCAGAGATGGTTAATTGCCCTCACCCCCAATCCCTATCTCAGAAAGGGAGAGGGGCAAGGGGATGAGGGACACGAATAAAGAAAAATGGTATTAAACCAGTAGGAAAAGGTGTATCGGAACTGCGGATCGATTATGGCCAAGGCTATCGGGTGTATTTCATTCAGCGAGGAGAGACCTTGATCATCCTCTTGGCAGGAGGAGATAAGCAAACTCAAGAACGGGACATCAAAACAGCATTAAATTTAGCACAAGACTTATAGGAGATTTTCATGGCTACTATCCAAACCTATCTTTGGGATGCGGCAGAACATCTCGAAACAAAAGAAGATATAGCTGCATATCTTGAAGCAGCCCTTGAAGATGGCGATCCAAGCTTAGTGGTAGCAGCATTAGGTGATATTGCTCGATCTAAAGGGATGACACATATTGCCCGTGAAACAGGGTTGGGGCGTGAAAGTCTCTATAAAGCTTTGTCAATCGAAGGCAATCCAGAGTTTGCCACAGTTCTTAAGGTCTTACAATCACTTGGGTTACGCCTCCAAGTCGTACCAATTGCCTAACTTCACCGTTATACTGAATCGGTTTTTAATAGCATGATTAACTCCCAATCCCACTTTAAAAACCCGCTCCCTTTTCCCCACTTTTCACTCCCCCATACCTGTTAAACGGGATTTAGTATCAGAGCGATCGCTAGATTAAGGGTTAAGTAATGTTAAGATCATAATTCTTCATGAAGAAAGCGCATGATCGCCGAGTAACTGTAGTCAAAAATACCAAATTTTGCCCCAGTCACAATACAGTAGGGATCAAGCGCATTCGATCGAAGCAAGAATTTTCTCCCCAGTATCTATGAATCAATCAGAAAGTTGCGGTAAGGTCTATCTCGTCGGTGCGGGTCCCGGGGATCCTGGTTTGTTGACCTTAAAAGCGAAAGTTCTCTTAGAAAATGCCGATGTTGTCCTCTATGATGCCCTAGTCAGCCCCTCGATTCTAGCCATGATTAACCCCAGGGCCGAACAAATCCATGCAGGTAAGCGTCGCGGTCGTCATTCTCTAGTACAGGAGGAAATCACCGCTTTACTGATCGAGAAGGCCCAGACTAATGCCGTGGTTGTTCGTCTTAAAGGAGGGGATCCCTTTGTTTTCGGTCGCGGGGGCGAAGAAATGCTCGATCTGATCGCGGCCGGAATTAGCGTCGAGATCGTGCCGGGGATCACTTCAGGAATTGCCGTGCCTGCCTACGCCGGTATTCCCCTCACCCATCGCGATTATAGTTCCTCCGTTACTTTCGTCACCGGCCACGAGATGGCGGGTAAATATCGTCCCCAGGTTAACTGGTCAGCGATCGCCCATGGTGCGGAAACAATTGTCGTTTACATGGGTGTGCATAATTTACCCTATATTATCGGCGAGTTAACCAAGGCGGGCAGAAGTCCAGAAACACCGATCGCCCTGATTCGCTGGGGAACAACACCGCAACAACAGCAGTTAATCGGTACTTTCAGCACAATTATGGACCAGATCGAAGCCACCGGCTTTGAAGCCCCAGCGATCGCTGTTATCGGTGCAGTGGTGGACCTTCACGATCTCTTGCAAGCGGGACAACCTTTGCTCTCCAGGACAATCCCCCCCACTCCCATTTCTCTCTGATTCGGTTGCCATGCGTCAATATCAAAAATCCCTGACGATTACCACCAGTCCCAAGAATTTCCATCGTCTCACTGCTCCCATAGAAGCGATCGTGGCTGAATCGGGCATAACGACGGGATTATGCAGTCTATTTGTCTGTCACACCTCCGCTTCTTTGCTGATCCAAGAAAATGCCGATCCCGATGTTCTCACCGATTTGGCCAATTTCTTCGCCAAGTTAGTCCCGGAAGATAGCAGTCTCTACTATCACTCTACCGAAGGACCAGACGATATGCCCGCTCACATTCGCTCGGTTCTAACCCGGACATCGGAACAAATCCCGATCGCTAGGGGTAAATTAGTTTTAGGGATCTGGCAAGGTATCTATCTCTGGGAACATCGTCAGAGTCGTCACCAAAGGCAAGTGGTGGTTCATATCACGGGGGTCTGAAGCTTTGCGTATAGTTTTGTAATAGAAACTTTACTCGTACCCCTCATCGGAGTAAGATTTTTTCCGTGTACGATCAAATTGTTCGCTTTTTGAACAAAGAACTTCATATTTCGTAACAAAAGGAAACAATTTATGCGAAAATTGTTCGCTCTGGCCCTGGTGCTATCCCTCTGGTTCACCTTTGCCGCTCCAGCGTCGGCTGATTTGTCCAATCTGACCCCTTGTAGCGAAAATCCCGCTTTCCTACAAAAAGCGAAGAGTTTCCGCAACACCACTCCTGACCCCGAATCGGGAGCCAAACGCGCTCAAACCTACTCCCAAGCTCTCTGTGGACCGGAAGGCTATCCGCACCTAATTGTTGATGGTCGTTGGGACCACATGTGCGATTTCTTTATCCCTAGCATCCTATTCCTGTACATTACTGGTTGGATCGGTTGGGTTGGTCGGGCCTATTTAATCGCCGTGCGCGACGACAAAGATGCCGAAATGAAGGAAATCATCATCGATGTTCCCCTCGCTTTGAGCAAAATGTTAACGGGGTTCCTCTGGCCGTTGGCGGCTTTACAAGAAGCCACTTCCGGTAAATTAACCGTTAAGGATTCGGAAATTACCGTTTCCCCTCGTTAATTTTTGTGTCAAACCCTTGACTTTTTATTCCCTAGGAGAACTCAGATGGAAGGACTTACTAAATTTCTCTCGTCCGCACCCGTGTTAATTATGGCGCTGCTGACTTTCACCGCCGGGATTTTAATCGAATTTAATCGCTTTTATCCCGATCTCTTATTCCACCCGCTAGGTTAAAGGCAATCTCAGGTGATTAAAGGGGATACAGAGTCCACTGTATCCCTTTTTAAAGGCAATGAGCGGAGGGATTGGGGGAATATTAAGAAAAGAAAGACACTGGAGACGACAGGCTCTCAAAATCGATAAGATACAGGTATCTGCAACCACAGAGGTGGGACAAACCATGCTGTTAGATAGAGATTTGATGCTAGAAAAGCGGCTGCGGTATCAAGAATTACAAGAAAAACTAAAAGAGATTTGGCAGGGAGAAAACGTTCTCGAATCGGATCAATACGATTATGATATTCTAGTTGTCCCTTCTTTTAGTATCGATCAGAGAGTCGGTCAAAAAGTGGCGGGGTTTTTACATTACGAAGAAAGATTATTATTTTCTCTGATTCGGTTGCGACACCCGAAAACCCGTTTAATCTATGTAACAGCGCAGCCACTGGCGCGGATGGTGATTGATTATTACCTGCAATTGTTGCCTGGGATTCCTTTTTCCCATGCTAATAATCGTCTGTTATTACTGACAACTCACGATAACTCTTTTCAACCTTTAACCCAAAAAATTCTGGAAAGACCGCGCTTAGTAGCAAGAATCCGGCAAGCGTTGCGTCGAGATCGTGCCTACATGGTTTGTTTTAATTCTACTAATTTAGAGCGAGAATTGTCTTTACAATTAGATATTCCTTTATTTGCCTGTAGTCCAGACTTATTGTATTGGGGTTCTAAAAGTGGCAGTCGCGAGATTTTTAGTCAAGGCAATATTCCCCATCCTGACGGTAGTTTACAGGTAAATACGGTCAAGGATTTGTTATACGAAGCCGCTAGTTTGTGGTCCCGTCAACCGCAATTAAAACGCATGGTAGTGAAGTTAAATGAGGGGTTATCAGGAGAAGGAAATGCGGTTTTAGATTTACGTCCTTTAGGGGAAATTGTCGATAGTAACAGTCTAGATTTAAGCGAGAAAATGAATCTCTTGGCTAAACAATTAGACAAGATGAGTTTTCAAGCAAGGGATGAAAATTGGGAGAGTTTTTCCAGCAAAATTGCTGAATTAGGGGGAATTGTCGAAGCTTTTATTGAAGGGGAAGAAAAGCGATCGCCGAGTGTGCAAGGTTATATTACACCGATGGGAGAAGTGAAGATTCTTTCCACTCACGATCAAATTTTAGGGGGTCCCGATGGTCAAATTTATCTGGGTTGTTATTTTCCTGCCGATGAAAATTATCGCCTACAATTACAGGAATTAGGACTAAAAATAGGGGAAATTCTGGCAGCAAAGGGAGCAATTGAACGCTATGGAGTTGATTTCGTCGCTGTCAAAAATCCAGAAACTTTAGTCTGGGATTTACAGGCGATCGAAATTAATCTGCGAAAAGGAGGAACTACCCATCCTTTTATGACTTTAAAGCTTTTAACTAATGGTGAATACGATCAAAAAACTGGATTATTTTTCAGTCAACCTCACCAGGAAAAATACTATAT
>NZ_JADEXI010000316.1:0-5406 GCF_015207185.1 Microcystis sp. LEGE 08355
GCCCTACACCCCACACCCTACACCCTACACCCCACACCCTACACCCTTTGACGATGAACCAAACCATAGTGATCAAAATCGGTACTTCCAGTTTGACCGATAATGAAACCGGCCAATTATCCCTCTCCACGATCGCCGCTTTAGTGGAAGTCCTCACCCGGTTGCGCGCTGCCGGTCATCGGGTGGTATTAGTATCTTCCGGGGCCGTGGGGGTGGGCTGCCGTCGTCTGGGAATACAGGAAAGACCGAAAAAAATCGCCCTCAAACAAGCGATCGCCGCCGTCGGTCAAGGTCGTCTGATGCGGATCTATGATGACCTCTTTACCAGTCTTGGTCAACCGATCGCCCAAATTTTGCTGACCCGTCCCGAATTGATGGAACGCACCTGTTATGTCAACGCCTATAATACTTTTCAGGCTTTGTTTGAATTAGGGGTGATTGCCATTGTCAACGAAAATGACACGGTGGCGATCGATGAGTTAAAATTCGGCGATAATGACACTTTATCAGCCCTTGTAGCCAGTTTAATCGAGGCTGACTGGTTATTTATCCTCACCGATGTGGATCGCCTCTACAGTGCCGATCCGCGGCTATTTCCCGAAGCGGCGGCTATTGCCCGGGTTACTCCTGCGGAATTAGCGCAACTATCGATCGATGCCGGTAGTAGTGGCAGTCAGTGGGGGACCGGGGGTATGGCGACGAAATTGGCAGCGGCCCGGATTGCCACCAGCGCCGGGGTAGAAATGGCGATTACTAGGGGACGGCAGCCCGGTAATATCTTAAAAATTATGGCAGGAGAGGCGATCGGAACCCGTTTTGAGGCCCAAAAACGCAGTGATAACGCCCGCAAACGCTGGATCGCCTACGGACTAATGCCCATGGGTAAAATCTATCTCGATGCTGGAGCGATTCAAGCCATTTGTCAGGGGGGAAAATCTCTCCTTGCGGCCGGAATCACCAAAGTGGAGGGGGAATTTAGCGCCTCGGAATCGGTGCAATTGTGCGATCAAGAAGGCCGGGAATTGGCCCGGGGAATTGTTAATTATAGTAGTGAGGAGATCGATCGAGTGAAAGGTCAACATTCCGAGCGTATTGCCAGTTTATTAGGTTATATGGCCGCAGAAACCATCATTCATCGGGATAATCTCGTCATTTTGAGTGCCTCGTCCACTACCTCGACTAATAAGGGATAATTCCGCCACCCAGCGCCGGTCCAGCCAATGCCTTAAATGTAAAGAAATGTCTCAAAAAAACAACAAATTGTTAGACAAGCAAGAGAGTTAGACTAGGGATGTCCCCCGAAGTTCAACCCTGTGAGATTATAAATAAAGCGAAACTCAAAAATGTCTTTATTGCTGTTGGGAGAAACTTAATAATGCGAGACGCGGTAACTAGCCTGATTAGAAAATACGATGTCACCGGACGTTATCTCGATCGAGATGCGATCGATAATCTTAAACAATATTTCACCTCGGGAACTGCCCGTCTAGCTGCCGCCGCCCTAATTAACGCTAATTCGGCGGCGCTCGTGCGTGGGGCGGCGATTCGTCTATTTGAAGAAGTTCCCGAATTGATCCGCGCCGGGGGTAATGCCTACACCACCCGTCGTTATTCTGCCTGTCTGCGGGATATGGATTACTATCTCCGCTATGCCAGTTATGCCCTAGTAGCTGCTGATACTAATGTTCTAGATGAGCGGGTACTGCAAGGACTGCGGGAAACCTATAATTCCCTCGGTGTTCCCATCGGTCCGACGGTGCGCGGTATCCAAATCATGAGCGAAATGATTCAAACCATGGCTAGTGAGGCGGGTATTGCCGACACCTCTTTGATCGCTGAACCCTTTGATCATCTCACTCGCGAATTAAGCGAAGTGTCTATCTAAATTCAGTTGTCAGTTATCGCTTATCGGTTTTGTCCGTTCAATTTTTGATGGAACTAACCCGCATCAGTACCCACTCTCAGCCTAGGGGAGTGGGGAAGGTGCAGCAAGGGGAACAGTTGATTAAAACATTGTCCAGCTTTCTTTGACCCATGACTCTCCCCTCGGATTTTCCCCTAGAACCACCGGCTACCAATAAAGATCCCCATCGTGATTATCGCGGACTCGATCGCGATAAACTCACCCCCATGTATCAGCATTATGTGGAGGTAAAAGAAACCTATCCCAATGCTCTTTTACTCTATCGTGTGGGCGATTTTTTCGAGTGTTTCTTTCAGGATGCGGTGATTATCTCCAGAGAATTAGAATTAGTTCTCACCAGCAAGGAAGGAGGTAAAGGGATTGGGAGAGTCGCCATGACCGGGGTTCCCCACCACGCCCTAGAGCGCTATAGTCGTTTATTGGTGGAAAAAGGCTATGCGGTGGCGATTTGTGACCAAGTAGAGGATTCAACGGAAGCAGCCGCCGAAAAACGGCTAGTAGAACGCGCTATCACCAAATTGCTCACCCCCGGAACCCTCACCGATGAGGGAATGTTAAACGCAAAAAAGAATAATTTTCTGGCTGCTGTGGTGATTACCGGAGAAAATTGGGGATTAGCCTATGCAGATATCTCCACCGGAGAATTCTACACCACCCAAGCCAGCGATTTAACGGCTTTAAGCCTAGAATTAAGCCGTTTACAGCCCTCGGAAATCCTTTTTCCCATCAATGCCCCCGATTTAAACCGGATTTTGCGTCCCGGGGAAAAATCTGACCATCTCCCCCCCTGTTTACCCGATAGTTTTTGTTATTCTCTCCGTCCCCAAACCATCTTTACTCTCACAGAAGCGAAAAATCGTCTCCTAATCACCTATAAAATGCGTTCCCTAGAGGGTATGGGCTGCGAACATTTGCCCCTCGCTATTCGCGCAGCTGGGGGCCTATTAGAATACATTGAAGATACCCAAAAAGCCAATCAAGTCCCCCTACAACCTTTAAAAACCTACTCTATCTCCGAATTTTTGATTTTAGATGGGCAAACCCGTCGCAACCTTGAAATTACCCAAACGGTGCGCGATGGTAGCTTCTATGGTTCTCTATTATGGGCGATCGATCGTACTTGTACGGCCATGGGTAGTCGCGCTTTACGTCGTTGGTTACTGCAACCGCTCTTAGATTCTCGCGGTATTCGCGCCCGTCAAGATACTATCCAAGAGTTAAAGGATAATCCCTCCTTGCGCCAAGATATTCGGCAAAAATTAAGGGAAATCTACGATATAGAACGTTTAAGCGGTCGCGTTGGCGCAGGAACGGCTAACGCCCGCGATTTACTTTCCCTAGCGGCATCTTTAGTCAAATTAGCCGATTTAGCGGCTTTGGTTGCTTCGGGAAATTCGCCCTATTTGAAAGCTTTACAGCAAATTCCCGCCGATTTGGAAAAATTAGGCCAGCAGGTGATCGCGCATCTGGTGGAATCTCCTCCGCTGCATCTGAAGGAAGGGGGGGTGATTCGCGAGGGAATTGATGCCCAATTGGATGCCCTGCGGCGCGACTATCAGGAAGTAATCGATTGGTTTAAGAATCTGGAGACGACAGAAAAAGAAAGAACGGGTATTAGTAACCTTAAGGTTAATTATAACAAAACTTTCGGTTATTATATCAGTTTACCTCGCAGTAAAGCTGATTTCGCCCCAAAAGATTATGTGCGTAAGCAAACTTTAGTCAATGAGGAACGTTATATCACCACCGAGTTAAAGGAGAAAGAAAATATAATTCTGACGGCAGTAGATGAATTAAATAAGTTAGAATACGAGATTTTTAGCGATTTACGCCGTCAAGTGGCCGAATTTTCCCCGGAAATCCGGGAAGTAGCCACAAAAGTCGCCGCTTTGGATGTGTTGGCAGCATTGGCAGAAATCGCCGTTTATCAGGGATATTGTCGCCCGGAAATCGCGGATGGTCGTCTTATCGATATTAAAGATGGTCGTCATCCCGTGGTGGAACAATCCCTTGGGGCTGGCTTTTTTGTGCCGAATTCGATTAATTTGGGCAATCAGGAGGGTTTGGAATACCCCGACTTGATTATTCTCACCGGTCCCAATGCTAGTGGCAAAAGTTGTTATCTGCGACAGGTGGGATTAATTCAATTGTTGGCCCAAACCGGCAGTTTTGTCCCAGCAAAGTCGGCCAAAATCTCCATCTGCGATCGCATTTTCACCCGGGTGGGGGCTGTGGATGACCTCGCTACTGGCCAATCCACCTTTATGGTGGAAATGAACGAAACCGCCAATATTCTCAATCACGCCACGGATAGATCATTAGTATTATTAGACGAAATTGGCCGGGGGACAGCCACTTTTGACGGGTTATCCATAGCTTGGTCTGTGGCGGAGTATTTAGCCACGGTACTGCAATCGCGGACGATTTTCGCCACTCACTACCACGAACTGAATGAATTAGCCTCAATCTTAGAGAATGTGGCTAATTATCAGGTAACGGTCAAAGAATTACCCCATGAGATAGTATTTTTGCACCAAGTACGACCGGGAGGTGCGGATAAATCCTACGGTATCGAAGCGGGGAGATTAGCCGGTTTACCAGCTTCTGTGATCGATCGTGCCATGCAGGTGATGGGTCAAATCGAAAAACATAGTAAAATTGCGATCGGTTTGCGTCAAGGAATTAAGAAAATTAAACCGGTTAAGTCGGATAATCCCCCATCTCTGCAGCAGTTAGATATTTTTGATGACACCTACTAAAAACCTGTTGGTATCTAATAATATCTGATTAGACTAACAGTTTTGGGGCATCGGTGACTCCCCGTGAGTTTGACTGTTTGAAAAAACTACTGGTAGAGAAGCAGATTTGACTGGTGGTGATTCGGTAGTAGTGATGGCGGCTTAATCCTTTGCTTTGCTGTGCATTGTAGTCATGGATAAAATACCAAAGGGCTCCCCAACGTGATTCTCCATTTTTTTAGAGAAAGATAGACTCTCTCTCACCAGCCGAGAAATCCTTTGTCGAAAGGTATTATTTAGGGTCTGCTGAAAAAGTAGGGGCGAAGCATTCGGGCAATAACCTATCGGTGAAACCGTAGATTTTCTATCCGAATGCTTCGCCCCTACAGGACGCGGGCCGATGAAGACGCCAGGTTTTGAAGCACGATTCTCTCAAAATCTTGCACCTGTTTCGCAAGAAAAGCCACAAAACCCTTACCATGCCTACATTTCACATTTATTCAGCCAGCCCTATTTAATCTTTCAATAGGATTAGTTTGACCAGTTTCTTTTCCGACTGGTCGATGACGTTTACTAGGAATTACTGTCTTATATGACTCCCAAAAGTCTGTGTAAGCAACCGCACATTGTCGGTAAACACCTGGTAAACTGGCCCCAAAGTTTTTTGGCTGATTGACGACTCCTATCTCCGCGCATAGGGTTTGCTGAAAAAGCTTTTCCTGGGGGCAGGGTGTGGGGTGTGGG
>NZ_JADEXI010000317.1:0-5406 GCF_015207185.1 Microcystis sp. LEGE 08355
GTTAACAGTTAACAGTTATCAGTTATCAGTTATCAGTTATCAGTTATCAGTTATCAGTTATCAGTTATCAGTTATCAGTTATCAGATTAAAGTGATAAGTTTTAAGTTTTAAGTTTTAAGTTTTAAGTTTTAAATGATATTATAGCGTTTCCTAAGCTAGTGAGGTACACCTATTTTTCTTCCCTTTTGCCTTTTGCCTTTTGCCTCTTGCATGAGTGCCTAAAACCCATAACTTTTGTACCTCAGCAGACTGAAAAACGCTATATTCACCGATCAATCTTCACTAATTACTGTTTACTGATAACTGTTTACTGTTTACTGATAACTGACAAATCCCCCACTACCTTCCAAAAATGCCTTCGCCAGAATCCGCTCCGTTGCTATCACAACTGCAAAAAAAAGTCAATAGTTTAGATGTACCATTTTATGCGCCAGGGCATAAGCAGGGGGAAGGAATCGGCGAAGATTTAAGTAATTTACTGGGAAAAAGCGTCTTTAAAGCCGATTTACCCGAATTACCCGACCTTGATAATTTGTTTGCCCCGACGGGAGTGATTAAAGAAGCGCAAATTTTAGCAGCCGAGACATTTGGGGCAGATAAAAGCTGGTTTTTAGTCAATGGTTCCAGTTGTGGCATTATTGCGGCGATTTTAGCCACTTGCGGCGAGGGAGATAAAATTATTTTGGCGAGAAATATTCATAAATCGGCAATTTCGGGCTTAATTCTCTCTGGGGCGCAACCTATCTTTATCAATCCCGAATATAATCCCACTATCGATCTAAATTTAAATATAACCCCCCAATCCCTCGAAAATGCCCTGAAACTTCATCCCGACGCTAAAGCGGTGATGGTAGTCTCTCCCACCTATCAAGGGGTTTGCTGTGACTTAAAAACTATCGCCCAGATTACCAATCATTATTCTATCCCGCTGCTCGTCGATGAGGCTCACGGGGCGCATTTTGCCTTTCATCCCGATTTACCTCCGGCTGCCCTGTCTCTCGGCGCCGATATGGCTATTCAGTCCACCCATAAGGTTTTAGGGGCCTTAACTCAAGCATCGATGTTACACTTAAAAAGCGATCGCATTAGTTCCGAAAAAGTCGATCGAGCCTTACAATTAGTTCAAACCACTAGCCCTAGTTATTTGCTTCTCGCTTCCCTTGATAGTGCTAGAAAGCAAATGGCGACGCAAGGACTAGATTTACTGAGCAAAACCCTCGATTTAGCCGCTACTGCCCGAAAAGAACTCGATAAAATTCCTAATATCTCTGTTTTAGACTTTCCCCATTCTATCCCGGGTTGTCACTGGTTCGATCGCACTCGTTTAACGGTAATTGTCAAAAATTTTGGCTTAACTGGTTACGAAATAGACGATATTTTGCGAGAAAAATACGCTGTCACCGCAGAATTACCGACTTTAAGCCAACTTACTTTTATTATCTCCATCGGCAACCATCGCGAACACATTAATCGCCTAATTACTGCTTTTCAATGCCTTCAATCCCCTTCCTCTACCAGTTTACCCCCCACTCCTCCCCCAGTCACGGGAAATTTGGCTATTTCTCCTAGAAAGGCTTTTTTTGCCCCTACAGAGATAGTATCCCGGAAAAATGCCCTCGATCGTCTTAGTGCTGATGTTATCTGTCCCTATCCCCCCGGTATTCCCGTTTTGATGCCGGGTGAGTTAATTTCTCAGGAAGTCCTCGACTATCTGCAAACTATTTTAGACCTCGGTGGCACGATTACCGGCGGTAGTGATGATAATTTAACCACTTTCAGGGTTTTAAAATAATCGCAAAATTATCTGATATATTAACCGGAAAAAGGCGGTAATAGCAATTGCTCCGATGGCTGCCATCACGGCAATGATAGCAATTTCAGGAAAATTTAGGCTTCCTTGCAGTTGCGAAAGAAAGAAGATGAGGGTGAGGGTAATTGCTGCTAGAATCGGTAAATCTCTCCCTTCAATCACTTTTTTAAATAATGCCCAAACTAAGCCACCTAAGATCATAAAAGCGATGACAATTCCTAGCGAGGGGAGTAAACTATTTAAGGCAATTACTAATAATGTCCCCTCAAATCCTGTAAAGGCAGCATTAGCGAAGGTTTCCCCAAGAGAAAAGCGGGAAGTTTTTCTAATCACTGGAGAAGCTGGAGGGGATGGAGGAATTGGAGAAGGTGGAGGAGATGGAGGAGATGGGGGAGGTGTATTTAAAGCGGTTAAAACTTCTCCACAGGATTGAAATCTATCCAGGGGATTTGCTAGTAACATTTTATTGAATACTCTTGCTAAATCTGCACTGATGTTGGGGGCATAATTTTGCCAATTCCAGACCTGTTTTTGGGGATCGTATAGATCATCAGGATCGCGATTAGTTAAGAGTATAACACAGGTAGCTGCTAGGGCATATAAATCTGTGGCTGCCGATACCTGATTGCCTAATTGTTGTTCGGGAGGAGCAAATCCAGCTGAGTAAATTGTTGTGGATTTCTGTTGTGTATTACTAGGGTTATTAGTCGCCTGTTTTACTGCCCCAAAATCGAGTAAATAGAGGCGGCCATTTTTGGATAACATGATGTTAGATGGTTTTATATCCCGGTGAATGGAACCATTTTCATGAATAAATTTGAGGATAAGAAGTAATTCTTTGAGAATGTTTTTGACTTCACTTTCTTGAAAGGGTTTTTGTTGCTGTTGGAGAATTTCTTCTAAGTTTTTACCGTCGATATATTCCTGGGCCAGATAGAAAAATTGCTCTTCTTTTCCCGTTAATTGATTCTTGACTGTTAAAGGGAAAAAAGCATAGAGATCGGGGATTTGGGGATGTTCTCGGCCTAAATCTTCTAAAACGTGCGCTTCTTGAAAAAATAAGTTTTTCGCTTTTTCTAAAGCTTGCGGACTTAAATTACCAGAAGGTTGAAATTGTTTGAGTACACATTTAGCTTTTTTGGGACTATAACGATCTACTGCTAAAAATGCCGCCCCAAATCCTCCTTGTCCCAATAGACGTTCTGGCAAATAACGTCCCCCTAAAATTAATGGCATCCCGCAAGTTGTACAATATTTCTGATCGATCGAGGTTAAAAGATTGCTATCGTCTAGGTCTAGGCACTGATTACGCGGTTTCGGACAGTGGGGACGCGTACAAATAACTTCCATAATCACCGTTTCCCGTGGTACTGCTCTTAGTTTAGCTACTACCTGCAATTCGGGTTAAAATTTTTATTCTTGAGAAAGAGTTAAAAAGGGGGGTCGTAGGCCGACACGGATTTCCATTATACTACAAGGTTAGCAGAAATTTTGGAGTTTGTCAAGTCTTTGGCTGAAAAAAATTCAGCCAGATAAGGGCGGTTATCGAAAAAATCGGGTCACGCATATCATTCAAGGCCAGGGTTCTGGCCACGACTTGAGCGAAACGGTCTTGAACCATCTACTCCCGTGTCACCTCGTTTTGAGGCTCTTGAAAATATTGCTTTTTTTTCTCAAAGACAGTAAACTCAAATGTATTGTAAATGTATTTCAGATGAATTATGACTCTATATCTAGTAGAGGATGATCGACAAGAAAGGACAAAAGAAGAGGTGAGCGAGATATTGGAGCGCATTGCCACAGTCGCATCAAAATCGCAGGGAGAGTTAATCGAAGCCCTAATCGGTGAAACAGAGGGGCGGTTATTCCTGATTATCAAAGCGATCGATCGCGCATCCGTCGAACAAGTAATAGAAAACGCTGGGCTAGGTTGGCAACTAATCAAAGAAATGCGCTTGATTGGGCAGGACTTAGCCACTGTGCGAGAGCGCAAAGACAAAGCCAACTATCTAGTACAGTGGAATTTACCCCCGGGGCTAACGATGGAAACTTACCTGCAACGAAAAGCGGAGAAAACCCCCCTTTATGCTCAAGTGCCGGAAGTCAGTTTCGAGCGTACCTATGTTTGCGAAGACTTGAGTAAATGTCTCTGTTTCTACGATAGTCCCGATGAAGCGGCGGTAAAAAGAGCCAGAGAAGTGGTCGGCGCACCCATAGATAGTTTGACCTCGATTGAAAATATTCACCCCTAGGAGAGAACAATGATGCTCGATCGAGGCTCCGAAATCCTTTCTTTTCTGGAAGAAAGAGCCACTGACCTCAACAACGGTACAGCTAATCTCAACGTCGGTTCGGCCCTAACCAAGCTAGGAGAATCGGGCTGGTTCGGCTATGCTATACCTGAAAGCTTAGGAGGCCAGGGTGGCTCCTTACTACAGGCAGTAGAGGCGATCTCCGCTGTGTCCCAATGCTGCCTGACCACCGGTTTTGTTTTCTGGTGTCAGCGCGTCTTCATTCAATATCTGGCCGCCAGTAATAACACTTACCTACAAAACAAAATTCTACCGGCCGTTCTCAAGGGAGAGATCGCCGGAGCGACAGGACTCTCTAACGCGATGAAGTACCTCGGCGGTATCGAGGAGCTGCGTTTACAAGCAAAGATCGAGGGAGAAAACGTCACTGTTAATGGCTTCCTGCCCTGGGCCTCTAACCTCGACTCTAAGGGAGAATTCATCGTGGCCGTTGCCGCTCAAACTAGATCTGGACAAACCCTTATCCTCGCCCTTCCCTCCTTCGCAGAGGGGTTAAAACGGGGTGAAGACCTACAATTATTGGGTTTACAGGCTTCCCGCACCAGTACCCTTGAATTCGATCGAGTTCAGTTATCTCACGACTGGATTATCAGCTTGGAAGCAGCAAAATTTTTACCCTCAGTCCGCCCCTGTTTCTTGCTGTTACAATGCGGACTGGCCCTGGGCATTACGCGTAAATCCCTTGGGGAGACGGAGAAAAGTTTAGGGGGAAAGGCAGCGGTAGCCAGCGATCGTTATTTCTTCGCCCGGGAGCGTCTGACTCGTCTAGAAAAGACAATCGAGCAATTCAGCACCCTAGAAAGCTTCGATCTCGGACGAACACGCCAACTATTCACCCTCAGAGTGGACATTACCCGGTTAGCGGTGGAATCCGTAGGGTTAGAAGCGGAAATTAAGGGAGGAAAAGGCTATTTTCGTAATAGCGACACGGCGCGACGGCTGCGCGAGGTCGCCTTTTTACCTGTGTTAACTCCGAGCCTGATTCAACTAGAAAGAGAATTACAACGTCAGTCCTCTACCGATAAAATTCTCCCTGGCGAACTCGATCGAGCGGGGGTGAGGGAATGAGCGTCGCCACTGATTACCCCGTCCTCACCCTCAAAAATCTCCATAAACGCTATAAAACCCGCCATGGCTACCGTACCGTTTTTGAGGATATTAACCTACAGGTGCGCTCCGGTGAGGTGGTTTGTTTGCTCGGGGCTAGTGGTTGCGGTAAATCTACCCTCCTTGCTACCGCCGCTGGTTTGCAAAGTGCCGATGGCGGAGAAATACAATTGCAC
>NZ_JADEXI010000318.1:0-5359 GCF_015207185.1 Microcystis sp. LEGE 08355
CATCTATACGGCTATTATCGATGAAGGATTAAATAGCGGCGGTTACATCGTGCCGGGATTGGGCGATGCCGGCGATCGAGCTTTTGGAACCTATTAGGAGAAAAGGGGATTATGAGTCAGCGAGATGGGTTTACGGGCGGTTTTTTAGCCGGTGCGATTGTCGGTGGTTTAGTGGGCGGTGTTTTGGGGACAGTGTTGGCTAATCGCAGCCGTCGCGGTTTAGGAGATGGGGATAATCAAGCTTTTTTAGAGGAGAGCCGCAATGGGCGCTTGACTCCAGAGGAAGGCATGGAAATGGCCCGCCGCAGTTTAGAAGATAAAATTGCCCAGTTAAATCTAGCTATCGATGATGTGCGTCAACAGTTAGGATCGGTACAGGAAAACGGCAGCGATCATTAAATAGGGCTGGCCGAATAAATCTAAAAACCTCTTCCCTAATTTCCTTGGCTGTAGCTTGGATTACTGTTGCTTGTGTAGTCACGATTTTTGATCATTCTACGGCCAATCCTAACATAATTCAGGACTGAGATGCTAACTATCGAAACCCCCCAAAAAAAGAGAGAGAAAACCCGCGCCTCCTCTCCTCTTCCAGAAAACGGGTTTCTCAAAGAAACCCGTTTTCTTAAGTGTCGCTGCCGCCCCCAGTAAGCCTAACAGCACTCCCTAGCATTAAGCCGCCTAGGGTGATAAAACCAAGAAGGCTAGAGGGTTCTGGAACAGGAGTCGCATCAAGCATAACGTTATCGAAAACTAATTGTGTCCCCCCATTATTCGGACGGTCAATAGAGATGCGAATTCCCGCACCCTGATTGGCAATCCCCGCCAGATAAGAAGTGTTGAACGATAAGAACACACCTCTTGACGAAAAGGAACTCTGATTGAATGTAAAACTTGACAAAACGGTATTATTATCACTCCGGCGAAGCGAAATTGTACTGTTCGGCAAGGTCAAGTTGCCCGGTTCATCTAGACCTGGACTTCCCCCATACATAAATACTAAAAAATTAACAAAACCCTTACTGCAGGTCGCTTCTAAGAAAAAATTGAAAAGAGGCTACTGGGTACATTTTTTACTTAAAAATGGCTGTACCGTTGACTGTATCTGGAGTAGAGCGATTCCGTAGAGTTGGCTGTATAGTGATCGCTAACCTGATTTTAACAGATAGTGTCATTAATCTCTAGAGTAAGGGATTCCCTCTGTAGCCATGTTTTTGCTGGTTTTCTGCCCCGAAACAAGCTATAATAGTCTAAAGGTCAAATTTGAAAATTTTTGCCTCAAACCCTATCTGCGTAAGAACTTCAGGATTTTGTGTCCAGTAGTTCATTGGTATTGTGTTGCTTTAACTCAGGCTCTGTAAGACTTTTAGCCATAGCTAGTATGTTTATACGGGGGAAGTCCAGCTAGACGAATACCCGCGAATAAATTGAGCGTGTATCGAGTTCTGGCTTGATAAGTGGCGGCTACATCTTGATAGATCGATCCACCATTGAAAGCAATAAGACCCGCCTGCGAACCGTCGGGTACTCCGCTTGGAAATTGAGTCGCATTGAATGGCTGAACCCCCGCACTGCCACTACTCACAGTCCAACCGGTAATAACTGGTGAAAAATTAGGGGTTGATGGTGTCTCGAAGGAAAAATTATTGACAGTCACGCTTGCAGCTTGTGCTTCACCAGCCGTTGCCAGAGTCGCTAGGGCAACTCCAGAGACAAAGCAGAGTTGTAATTTCATAAAAAAGGGTTAATGGTAGATGATTTGAATGCGTGCGACATTTCGGTTTGGGTGAAGCGATAGCGCAGCCCAAAACAATGACAAGCAAACAGAACATTCCAGATCATACACACTCCCCCCTGCGTTGTATCATAAAATACAATTTAATAAATCTTTACATTCTTCTCCTCCAGGGCTGACGCTTGCTAGAATGAAATCCCGCTTGATTTTTGGTAATGAGACAGTTTATGTTAGATTTTCATCTATCTGTTCAGCCTGAAACAGAAAAACGCCTTAAAAAGATTTTAAACTCTATCAAAGATCAAGAAAAATTTGCCCAAAGCATTATTGATTATCAGATTGCCGAATTACAAAAAAGCAATTTGAATCTAAAATTAGATTTAGCAGCTCTGGAAAAACAATATCAAATGACATCCCCAGAATTTTATCAGCAATTTTCTCAAGGTATTTTAGGAGATGAATCGGATTTTATAGTTTGGTCTGGACTATATGAAATGCTTCTTCAAAACCAGGCTAATCTCCAGGAATTAAAATGATTGAAGCCTATTTCTTGCAAATCGAACAAACCATTCGAGAATTTCCTAATGTGAGATATTTATCACTGACCAAGAAAATTTATAACCAGGGTAAGCTCATCTAATTTGGTATAAATTGTACTTGACAAAGATTTCTGAATAGGGTAATCAAATCGCCATAGCACCGTCCCGCACTGCCAGTACCCAGACTTAGCCGCTGCTACCTCTGTATAATTTATAATTAGCCTTAGTCTCACTGTTGTTGATGAAAATTAATGAGGAAATAGCTCATGGGTAAAGGTTTTGCTCCCGTTCTCCCCACCGGAAATAAAGCTCAACTAAAACCTGAGCTTCCTTTAACATCAATAAATGAAATTCAAGCTAGTTTATTGACTTATCTTCAAGATATTCCTGACCCAAGAGTGTCCCGAACCCAAAAACATTTATTAACTGATATTTTAGTCATTGCTGTTTTAGCAGTTATAGCAGGAGCCAAAGGTTGGGAAGACATGGAAAATTATGGACTCAGTAAGCAGTCTTGGTTATCTGAGTTTTTAGAATTACCTAATGGCATTCCTTCTGATGACACTTTTCGGCGGGTTTTTGAACGGATTAACCCGGAAGTTTTGGCCAAAGTTTTGTCTCAATGGCTGCCCCATTTAATCGGTTCTCTTTCGGGGGAAATAGTTCCCATAGACGGGAAAAGTCTCAGAGGTTCTTACGACCGTAATCAAGGAATTAAAGCCTTGCATTTAGTGACGGCTTGGGCGGGGGAGCAGAAATTAGTTTGAGGACAAGTCAAGGTGGAAGATAAATCCAATGAGATTACTGCTATTCCCGCTTTACTAGAACTGTTAGACCTTCAAGGGGCAATTATCACCCTAGATGCTATGGGAACTCAAACGGCGATTATTAATCATATTCAAGCCAAAAAAGCTGACTACGTTGTCGCCCTTAAAGCTAATCATCCGACTCTTTATACTCAGGTCAAAAACTGGTTTTAGCAAGCTCAAGCACATCAATTTGATGGTATTCAATTTAGTTATGATTACCGTCTGGAAAAAGGTCATCATCGCCTCGAAAAACGTTGGTGTTGGGCTGTACCTTTAGAAGCTTTCGGCGGTCTTTATCAACAGGCTCAATGGCAAGGACTTCAAAGTATTATCATGGTTAAACGAGTTCGTCATCCTGGTCATAAAACCACTTGTGAAGTCCAATTTTATCTCAGTTCTCTCCCTGCTGATGCTCAAAAAATAGGTAATGCTATTCGTAAACATTGGGGCATTGAAAATCAGGCTCATTGGATTTTAGATGTTACTTTTAATGAGGATCAATGTCGGATTCGCTCTGGTCACAGCCCTCGTAATGGGAGCCTTCTTGAGACGAGTAGCACTTAACGCTCTTAACCAGGAATCCACTTACCGACGTAGTCTGGCACAAAAAAGTAAACGGGCGGCCATGGATAATAACTATATGATGGCTGTGCTGAAAGCCTTTTGTCAAGCCTAATTGAGATGCTCTTACCCTGAATTTATAACGCAAGTCAAGGTTATATTAATGGTTCAATTATTTTTGAGAATAATCATCGCTTAGACTTTGTTGAAGTTAAAAATACTGACACAAAACCAAAGATAAAATATCGCTATCATTACATGAACGAAGCTCAAGTTATGATCTTCCGTTATGATAATGCACCCCATCATGTTAAAATTGCCACTTTCCCCCATCATAAACACGAGGTTGATGACATTAAAGAAAGCCTTGAGCCAAGTCTTGAGCAAGTGCTTTTAGAAATCGCAGAAAAACAACGAAATCTAAAACCGTAATTTTCTGTTAGAATTAGCAGTAATCAAACACCACGCTTGCAGGAGCTATGGTTAACCTCACATATAACAAAAATCGCCCTCTTCCCAGCGCCGAAGAATTGCCCTCTTCCGATGAAACTCCAGTGGACAATCAGTTACAAAATGATCTTCCCAATCTGCTGCTAAATTTATTAGCTTTAATTTGGTCTGGTCGAGATGATTGGTATTTTGGGGTAGATATGGCTGTTTATTACAACCCAGACGAATCAGCTTTTGTCCCCGATGGTTTCTTAGCAGTTGGAGTCAACCATGATACGGGAGAAAGAGGTCGGTTAAGCTATATTTTGTGGGGGGAAAAATATATCTTGCCGATTTTGTTTTTAGAGGTAATTTCCGAGAAATATAATAGTGAATATGAGGAGAAACTCTTAAATTACCAAAGCCTAGGGATTCTGTATTATGTAATTTACAATCCTTTCAGTGGCAGAAGAGAAAGATTTAAAAAGCGACAACGATTAGAAGTATATAAATTAATATCAGGAAAATATGAACTTCTAGAAAGTGAGAATAATCGAGTCTGGTTGCCAGAAATTGGCTTGGCGCTAGGTTACGAAAAAGGAGAACATATTGCTTGGTATCGAGAATGGTTATACTGGTATGACCAGTCGGGAAATCGCTATCTAACGGCTGAGGAAAGAGCGATGAACGCAGAAGCGATCGCTGCTCAAGAACGGCTGGCGAAACAAGAGGCTGAGGCGATCGCTGCTCAAGAACGCTTGGCTAAACAAGAGGCTGAACAAAAAGCCATCCGGTTGGCTGAAAGGCTCAGAGCGCTTGGAATTAACCCCGATGAAATGTAGTATCTGACTTCTCCAAGGTATCAACAACAACCCGCATCACAAATCATCTTTTAACGATGCCATGAGTGCGTCGTGTTCCGCAGCTGTCATGCCAAGAGTTGCGGCCTCGTGCTGTAATTTTCTGGCAATAATAGATAAGCTGGGACGAGCTACCATAAGGCTGACAATTTCATCATCCGGTATTGTAAAGTTTTGTAAAAAATATATGCAAATGACGGCAAACAACTGCTAATATGTTTAGTACAAGTTTACATTGCAGTTCACATGAAACTATCAGATTATGCTAAGAAAAAAGGGATCAGTTATGACACTGCTTGGAGAATGTGGAATCGAGGGCAGTTACAAGGAGAACGTCTTCCTACAGGAACAATTATTATTTTTGAAGATGACCGTTCTTGCGGTGAAAATAAAGTAGCTATTTATGCGCGAGTTTCTAGTTCAGAAAAT
>NZ_JADEXI010000319.1:0-5358 GCF_015207185.1 Microcystis sp. LEGE 08355
ATCCGAATGCTTCGCCCCTACCCCAGACAATAACCTTAGCCTATCATCCCTGTGATAAAATTACGATAATCTCCCCATTAAATCCCTGTACGGGCGAAGCATTCGTGCATAATCTATCGCTGAAACCCTAGATTTTCTATCCGAATGCTTCGCCCCTACCCATCAATTCCCCATCTACCACGCCATGAATGAACAACGCACCCAATACCGTCTAAACTATGATTTTTTTGATTATTTGATTGACTATGATTTTTCTCGGCTATCATCCCTGTGATTTAATATCAATAAAGATAGGAGATAAGTAAATGCGATTACTCTCAATGATTTTACGACTCTTAGGCAGACTTTTGAGAAGTTTTATAATTCTCTTGTCTATTATCTTTATTGGTATTCCTTTGACGATTTAGACGGAAAATAGAATCTTTAAACTCATCTTACTTTAGTTGATTCAATATTCATAGGTTGTTCTTATTTAGGGTTTGCTGAAAAAGTAGGGGCGAAGCATTCGGGCAATAACCTATCGCTGAAACCTTAGATTTCCTATCCGAATGCTTCGCCCCTACAGGATGGGATCGCTGATGAAGAGGCAAGGTTTTGAACCACGATTCTCGCAAAACAGGTGCAAGGTTTTGCGAGAAAGGCCCTAAAGTCCTTACCTCGCCTACATTTCATATTTATTCAGCAAACCCTATTTACAGACAATGCTAATTGTATATTTTACCATCTATCGATAGTTTTTGATAGAAAGTGTTAAGTAGCTGGTTATAATTAAATTAAAAATGGATTTTAGGTTCGATCCCCCCTGCCCCCCTTGATAAGGGGGGTGCCGATAGGCGGGGGGATCCCCCTTAATAAGGAGGCATCTGATAATTTTTAACGCCTACCTACTTAATCTAACTGGTTACTGATAACTGAAAAGGTTCTTAATTCCCTACCATTGTGATAATTGCTGTCATTTAAACCACGACAAAGTTAACTAATTTGCCCGGGACAACAATCACTTTTTTGATTTCCTTACCCTCTAAATAACGTTGGGCGATTTCTGATTCCAGGGCGAGGGTTTCTAGGGTGCTTTTATCGGCACTAGCGGGAACTTGTATCGTGCCTCTGGTTTTTCCCAAAATTTGGATGACAAGGGTAATCTCGTCCACAATCAGGGCAGTAGGATCAACTTTTGGCCAGGGTTGCAGGTGAATTGATTGGCTATGGCCTAAAGCTTGCCATAATTCTTCGCTCAGATGGGGAGCAAAGAGGGAAAGTAAGATTAATAAGGTTTCGATTCCTTCCCGATAAATGGGGGATGCAAAACACTTATTATCCCCTAAAGCGTTACTGAGTTTCATCAATTCGGAAATGGCGGTATTAAATTGATAATCTCCTTCTAAATCCTCGGAGATTTCTTTAATAGCGGTGTGAATTGCCCGTCTTAAATCCTTGTCAGTTTTCGAGAAAGTTTCTATTTTTTTGACTTGCTTGGGTTTATTTTCAATATATTCGCTGACTAAACGCCACACCCGATTAAGAAAGCGAAATTGTCCTTCTACCCCCGCATCTTCCCACTGTAAATCTTTTTCTGGGGGTGCGGTAAAAAGTATAAACATTCGGGCAGTATCGGCCCCGTATTTTTCGAGAACTTTCAGAGGATCAACGCCGTTATATTTCGACTTAGACATTTTTTCAAAGAAGAAAGATAGAACTTCTCCCGTGTCTTTATCGCAATATTTATCCTCTTTATAGATAACATTTTCTGCGGGGACATATTTGCCAGTTTCGGGATTTTTGTAGGTTAATCCCTGTACCATTCCCTGGGTTAATAGACGGTTAAAAGGTTCATCGACATTAACTAAACCTCTGTCTCTTAAAACTTTGGTAAAGAAACGAGAATAGAGTAAATGTAGGATAGCGTGTTCGATTCCTCCGACGTATTGATCCACGGGCATCCAATCATTAACCTTCTCGAATTGAAAGGGTATATCTTCATTTTTAGCATCGGTATAACGGAGGAAATACCAACTAGAATCGATAAAGGTATCCATGGTGTCCGTTTCCCGTTTTGCGGGAGTGCCACAGCGAGGACAATCCACATTTACCCAGTCTTCTAATTTGGCTAAAGGGGAAGCACCTCGACCGCTAAATTCGACATTTTCTGGTAAAGTAACGGGTAAATTATCGATAGGTACTGGCACGGTTCCACAGTTAGGACAGTGGATAACTGGAATCGGACAACCCCAATATCTTTGACGGGAAATTAACCAATCCCGGAGGCGATATTGTATTCTAGCTTTGCCGTAACCTTGGGCAGTGGCATAATCAATAATAGCGGTTTTTCCTTCTTGGGAATTCAGTCCATTAAATTGAGCGGAATTAATCATAATTCCAGCTTCTGTATAGGCCTCTTTTAACTCAATTTCGCCACTTTCTGGAGTAATAACTATCTTAATTGGCAGGTTATTTTCCTGAGCGAATTTAAAATCGCGACTGTCGTGAGCCGGGACTCCCATCACTGCCCCTGTCCCGTATTCGTAGAGGACATAATCAGCAATTAAAATCGGAATTTCTTCACCAGTAAAAGGATTAATTGCCATTCCTCCGGTTTTAATACCGCGTTTGGGTTTATCTTCGGCGGTTCTTTCTAATTCGCTTTCGCTGGCTATCTCTTGAATAAAAGTTTCTACGGCCGATTTTTGTTCGGGAGTGGTAACTTGTAAAGTTAAGGGATGTTCGGGAGCAAGTACCACATAAGTGACTCCATAAACCGTATCGGGACGAGTGGTAAAAACAGCAATTTTTTCTGTGGAGTTAACAAGAGGAAATTCTAAATAAGCACCTACCGATTTACCAATCCAGTTCGCCTGCATGGTTTTAACCCTTTCTGGCCAACCGGTAAGTTTATCTAAATCAGTGAGTAATTGTTCGGCATAATCGGTGATTTTTAGGAACCATTGCCGGAGTAATTTTCTTTCTACTTTAGCACCCGATCGCCAAGATTTTCCTTCACTATCTACCTGTTCATTGGCCAAGACAGTTTGATCGATAGGATCCCAATTCACTGCCGCTTCTTTTTGGTAGGCTAATCCTGATTCAAAAAACTGTAAAAATAGCCATTGGGTCCAACGATAATATTCCGGGGAACAGGTGGCAACTTCTCTTTCCCAATCGATAGATAATCCTAACTGTTGTAATTGCCGTTTCATCTGGGCAATATTTTGATCAGTCCATTTTGCCGGAGGAACTCCCCTTTCAATGGCGGCATTTTCTGCGGGTAATCCGAAAGCATCCCACCCCATGGGATGCAGCACGCGATAACCCTGCATTCTTTTCAGACGGGCAATCACATCGGTAATAGTATAGTTGCGAACGTGACCCATGTGCAGGTTGCCCGATGGATAGGGGAACATGGAGAGGGCGTAAAATTTCGGTTTATCGGCGTTTTCTGGGGTTTTGTCCAATCCCATTTGCTGCCAAATCTTCTGCCATTTCTGTTCGATTTCTGCGGGGTTGTACGGCACTGGGGTCTTTTCTCCTGAGTTGTATCTATCCCTCCCATTTTACAGCAGCCGGCTGAGGGCGATTGCCAGTCTTGGAGTTATCCACCCTAGCAAAAACCCTCTGGGTTTTAGTGGTTAATTTTCGCGGGGAATATAGCCGTTCGACTTCACCCAATAGTTACTTGACTGGTATCGACGCTGGTTGCCCCATGGACTTTACTGGCAATGGCCACCATTTTATCTAAAGTCGCCTGATTGGAAACCTTGCCTTTTAGTACAACCTTACCACCAGTTTGAGCGACCCACAATTTGTCTTCATCAGCTAAATCCGGTGTCTCGTCAAAAGCTAAAACTACTCGTTTAGCTAGGCCGCTTTCGTCGTATTTTCCGTCTAATCCGACTCTTTCGGGGGGAATACCGGCAGCAGCGGCTTTACCTGCGATCGCACGAGCGGCATCGGCCGGTTTATCTAAACCAAAAATTCTTTTTAACCAATCCATTGCTAACACTCCTGATTGAGTCCTGTCCTAAAACCCCAATTTCTTTAAAAGGGATTTCGTTGAAACGATGTGTCGATCTAATCCTAAACGATCAGGACTCACTCCCACCGCTAAAGCAACCAATTGGGAAAAATGTAACACAGGTAAACCTAAACTTCGACCGATCACTTTTGCCACTTCCGGTTGTCGGGAATCAAGATTAAGATGGCACAAAGGACAAGGGGTGACTAAACAATCGGCCCCGGCTGCCATGGCCTCTAAAATGTGTTTTCCTGCCATTTGGAACGATTGGGTGGTGGCATAACTGGACAGGGGCCAACCACAGCATTGAGTGCGTCCTTGATAATAAATCGGATTTGCTCCCACCGCTCGAAAGACATTTTCTAGGGATTCCGGCTGAAAAGGATTATCGTAGGGGAGAGTATCCTGGGCCCGCAGGAGATAACAACCATAAAAACTGGCACAATTTAAGCCTGATAAGGGACGAATCACCTTAGCCGCCAAATTATCTAAGCCATAATCGCCCACAATTGCCCAGAGTAGGTGTTTAACCGTCGTCGTTCCTTGGTAGGGGGAACAATGTTCTTTCTGTAAATAATTATTAACTTCCTCAACATAATTGGGATTATTATGCTTTGCTTCCTTCAAGCGCTCATCCACATGACCGATCACCCCCTGACAGGTGCTACAGTGAGTCAACAGGGGTAAATTGAGGGCTTCCGCTAGGGCAATATTGCGCGCATTGACGGTATCTTCCAATAGTTGCGAATCTTCCTTATAGGTTCCCGAACCACAACAGGCAGCTTTTTTGAGTTCGACTAAATTAATCCCCAAAGCTTCCGTCAGGGCTGCCGTGGATAAGTATAGTTCCCGACAGGCACCTTGAGCGACACAACCGGGAAAATAAGCATACTGGAGATTGTTGACTGTCATGGATTCTAGGAAATTACTACTCATTACCTATCTACCATCTTGCCCCCCTTCCCCTCTGTCATCACTAAAGTCATGGAATTTCTTAACAGACAGTCTTTTGTGAGCTGCTCCCAACAAGTCTATGGTAGTTTGCCCCTAGAAATAATATCCAAAAACGAGGAGAGCCATCTCAACAGTATAATGCCTCTCCTTGAGAAAAATTGTTGTTTTGAGGAGTCGATAATGTAAATGGCAATCTGTCCGGTCAAGAGGTGATTTACGGGGAGAATTGAGATTGTAGCCGAGAAATTGCGGCGAGAAACCCTATTTTGTCTGCTTACGCCGCTTGGGTGAGGGTGATAACAGCATCAAAGTCAGCACGGCTAGGGAAAATCGAGAGAACCCGGTCCAGTTGGGTTAATTCAAAGATAATCTTGACTGAAGGTGGAATAGAACAG
>NZ_JADEXI010000320.1:0-5355 GCF_015207185.1 Microcystis sp. LEGE 08355
CCCCTGAATCCTGTCTCCTGAATCCTGTCTCCTGAATCCTGTCTCCTGAATCCTGAATCCTGACTCCTGTCCGATCAGAAAAAAGACAATTTGGAGATATTTGTTAAGAAAAATTATTGAGATTTTTGATTATTTTTGATTAGTTTTCGAGGTATCTTCGGCCCCTTGGGGGAGATCGATAAAGACCTTTTCTCCGGCTTCCAAACCTGATAAAATTTGGGTTTTATCGTCTAAGACCAAACCGATCGAAACGGGTTTAAAACTGGGTTTATTTTCGGCATCGGGAACTAAAACCCCTGACTTGCCTTCCCGGGTGACAATGGCAACAGTCGGCACGACGAGGGCATTATCTAACTGCTGGCCGACAAAAGTTACATCTACATTCATTTTTGATTTGAGTTTGTCCCGTCCCGTCACCAAACCGATTCTGACCTCAAAAGAAGTAACATTCTCCTCGATAATTGCTTCAGGAGCCACAAGAATAACTCGACCTTCAAAGACTTCTTCAGGAAAAGCATCGGCGACAATTCGCACGGGTTGGCCGCGCTGCAATAAACCCACATCTACTTCCGGCACTTTCGCAATCACTTCCAATCCCGATGCTAGGGCGATAATCGAGGTGGAAGTGGCGGAAGCGGTACTAGAGGCCGAAGTGGTGGGAGTGACAAAAGAACCCTCGGTGGCGTATTTTTGGGTGACGATGCCATCAAAGGGGGCAGTAATGACTGTATCGCGGTATTGAATCTTAATTTGCTCTAAATTGGCCCTAGCAGCCGCTACAGATGATTCTAGTCGAGCAAGCTCCGTTTCTTGGGTTTTTTGGCGTTGTTCGAGGGCAAATTTCGCTTCTGCGATCGCTGCTGCTGCTCGGATCATTTCCTGCTCAATTCCCGCTACTTCTGGGGAAGCGGTTTTATCTGCTTGTTCCAAACGACGGATCGATTCGTCTAAATTGGCTTTAGCATTGAGATATTCATTGAGGACGGCATCAAATTGGTCTTGAGCGATCGCCCCTTCCTGGACTAAATTTTCATTGCGTTTAACCCGATTTTCTGCTAGTCGAAAACGGGATTGGGCTGCTTGTACCTGAGCTTGCAGTTGGTCTAAATCTTTGGGAATTCTTTCTTTGGCCTGAGCTAAACGGGCTTCTAATTGCTTATAACTGGCCTGGGCCTGATAAAATCGGGCTTGTAATTGCCGGATATCTTCGGGAATACTGCGTTTAGCCTGTTCCAGACTGGCTAGAGCTTCCCGCAGACGCGCTTCTGACTGCATTCCTTGGGCATATACCTCTAAATTATCCATGACGGCGAGGGTTTGTCCCCTTTTAACGATCATGCCCTGATCTACCAATAATCGCACTAATCGGCCGGGGTTTTTCGGGCTAATGTTGACACTTTGGATTGGTTCCACCCTACCACTAGCTTTAATTTCCACAGCGAGGGTTTCCCGTTGAGCAGGAACGGTCATTTTCGCCAATTCTAGGGCAGGGGGAGGAGTTTGCAGTAAGCGATAAGAAACCACTCCCACCGCCAGAAAACCACTAGCCATGAGTCCGAATATCCAAAATAGGGGGCGATTTGATTTTCCCAACACGGTTATTGCCATCGATCAGCCAAAAGTTAATTGGTTATATACTAACGTCTCTAGAGTTGCCTTTGTTGTTTCTTTAGCCAACAACCCCCAAGCGAGATAGACTGATTAAAAAAGGCCTATCGCGGGGGTAAACTGTGCCAAAACTTCAATTAATCGTTTCTTTACTCATTTTTTTCGTCGCTGGCAGCCCGCCGGCTTTTTCCCAAGCGCTACTCCCCTACGCCATCGAACCGGAGTTAGAACAGATGGAACAAGCGGGAATTGAAATGGCCGAAGATGCCATCCAATTAGCTCGTTTTCGCCGTACCGACGCAGCCCTTGGACGAGCTAAGTTAGCGGTGCAGTTGGCCCCCCATCTCTATCAAACTTGGTTTATTCTCGGTAGTTTATATCTGCAAGACGATCAGGTGCAACCCGGTATCGAGGCATTAAATCAATCTTTGTCCCTTGCTCCCGCCGATGCCCACGCTAATATTAAATTTTCCCTCGGTAGTGCCTATTTTCAGAATCAAGATTACCAGTCTGCTATTGCCCAGATTGAAGCGGGTTTGCAAATGAAACCCGATATCTCCCCCGCTCTTTTTGATCTCGGTAATTCCTATCTCAAGTTAGCACAATATTCTCAAGCGATCGCGGCTTACGAAAAAGCTGTTAGTCAAGATAAAAATTTTTGGCCAGCTATTAATAATATTGGTTTAGTTAAATACGAACAGGGTGATAAGGAAGCCGCTCTTAAAGATTGGCGCACCGCTTTGAAAATTGATCCTAAACAGGCGGAACCTCAGTTAGCTATTGCGGTGGCTATTTATAGTCAAGGAAAAACTGAGGAGGGCATCAAATTAGCTCAGGCCGCTCTCACTAGCGATAGTCGTTATGCCAGTCTGGAATTTTTAAAGGAAAATCTCTGGGGTCAACGTCTTTTGCAAGACACGGAGAAAATGTTTAATCATCCTAAAATGAAAGATTTTATCGCTCGTTTACCACAACCAACCCCAGAAGCGGAGGAAGAAAATTAAGCTGATAGCAGCAAGCATTAAGATAAACCCTTAGTTAATTTGCTAGGAATTCTTGAGGCTTGCTCTAGCTAATTAGGACTGGCTGAATATCGGTAGCAGCTTTGCTAAAAAATGGTTTTGGGACTTTATTAGCAAAACAACAAACTTTTTGCCGCAAACCCCAAATACAGTACAATTATTACAGTTAAGGGTTTGAAAGTACTAGGATGATGGCAAAGCAATCAAGGGCGATCGCGGTGACAGAACATGATAATAAGTGTCCTGAATGTCTGCATATCTAAGACTCTGTCTTCCATTTCTCTACTTTCTTTGCTGACTACTTTGCCAGACATTACAGACAATTTTCCTGATATAGATGAAGGGTTGCTTCCCCTTGATGACATCACATTTTAGAATGAAATAGCCCTGAAATTTTATTGTTATAAATAGATTCGTTCAAAAGGTTCTTTTCGATAACGGCGATAAACATCAAAGTAAAACGTAGGGTGCGTTAGACGGCGACAATCTCTGCTTAAACTTAAATCTAACAATCCGTCGTAACGCACCACACCTATCCCTTGTTCCAAGGCTCTGCCTTGGAACATAATATCTAAGGCTCTGCCTTAAAGTAGTATTTAGGAAGAACTGGAATTTCAGTAAACAGTTATCAGTCAACAGTTATCAGGTAGAACCTGAATCAAGGGTTCCCAGGTTCTACCTGGGAACGAGATAACTAGATAAATAAGTTAAAATAGTAAGGCGATCATTAACAAAGGGGTCAACAGATGCAAAATTTACGTCAGGTTTCTTTACTAACAAGTGGACAAGAGCAAGTATTAACTATTCCTCCTGAACTGGCCCTATCAAGTACAGAGGTTTTGTTACGCAAAGAAGGTCATCGCTTAATCATTGAGCCGATTTCTTCTGGTTCTCTACTTTCTTTGCTGACTACTTTGCCAGACATTACAGACAATTTTCCTGATATAGATGAAGGGTTGCTTCCCCTTGATGACATTACATTTTAGTACCACCCAATGACCTATCAATATCTGCTTGATACTAACATCCTATCACATTTGATCAGGTATCCCCAAGGTCAGGTTTTCCAGCATATTGTGGATGTCGGCGAAGAAAGCGTTTGTACGAGCATCATTGTGGCGTGTGAATTAAGATTTGGAGTGGTTAAAAGTGGTTCCTCCCGTCTGGTGCAGCAACTAGAACGCATCCTGGAGTTCTTGACAGTTTTGCCATTAGAATCAACTGTAGATAAGCACTATGCCCTAATTCGTAAACATTTGGAGCAAGCAGCAACCCCAATCGGTCCGAATGATTTACTGATTGCTGCTCATTCTCTAGCGCTTGATCTGACTCTTGTTACCGCAAATACTCGTGAATTTGAGCGTGTGCCTGCTTTGAAGTTAGAGAATTGGTTGATTGATTCTGTAATAATTTTTGGGGGATAATTTGTCATAAATGATGTTGCTGATAATGGTTTTGTATATATTCTGCAACTACTTTTTTGCGGTTTTCTCGCAATGACAAATCAGGTGGAGCATTTTCTAAAAGATGCTGAGGATGACCTCCCCGGCGTTGTAATAAAGTTTTACGCGGTTTTAAGCTTTGCCAATGTTCGTAAATGAGTTTTTTCAGAAGTTCTTCTGAGCTAATATTCTCTTCGGAAATGATGTCCGCTAGATAGTTCTCGGTTTCTCGGTCTAGATTAATGGATAACATTATAATTTCAGGGGATAAATCAATATCTTTGATTATAGCTTAAAATCTATGATCGCACTACAGATAATCGCACTCACTCCCCATCCCCAATTGAGTTTGCTATAGAAAAATTCGGGGTACGGGCGAAGCATTCGGATAGGAAATCTAGGGTTTCAGTAATAGGTTATTGTCCGAATGCTTCGCCCCTACTCAATCATCTAACAATCCGTCGTAACGCACCACATCTATCATTAATTTAACTACTACTTGGTGCGTTACGCTATCGAAGAGCGCACCCTACTAAAAACTCTAGATATTACCATCCTACGGACAATCCAGGGTTATTAAATCAATCACCGTTAGGCTGCTGGGAACTTCGACTATCTACGACTTTTCCAGTATCCAGGTTCTCGGCTGCAATGCATAACCGCCAAAATGAGAATGTAGTCTTGCTCGATTGTATAGAGAATTGCATAGGGAAATCTGCGTGCCATGCATCGTCGGACAGCATCATCAATAACAACATAATGAGTAGGAGATGCTCTAATTCGATAAACTGTATCCTCGATAGCATTGATAAATGCCTGTGCAACCTCAACCCGTTGCCCTGTATAGTATTGAACCGCTTCAGCATATTCAGTAAGAGCTTCAGGGTGAAATACATACCTCATGGCTCAATCAGTCGTCTAACTTGAGCTAGAGCTTCTTCCCCCGAAATTGGCTGCACAGAGCCATCCCGAACCTCGCCTCTTCGTCTTTTTGCTTCAGTCACCCAAACTGCCTGAATTGTTGAATCGGTGTCGAATTCTAAGCTTTCTACCAACTTGTCTGCAAGCAGCGCCCTTGATACACTAGGTAAGGACAATATCTCTTCTGTCAGTTGCTCAATTGATCCCATAGCCCGTCGCAGAATAATAAACTCTAATTATTATCATTCTATAGCAAAATCGACTAAGTTAGTTCTTTTTTGATAAATCTTTAATTAATCTGCTATGGGCAGTGCGTTACGCTATCGAAGAGCGCACCCTACTATAATTAGACTAGAATTGAG